>QMMT01000497.1 GCA_003647385.1 Deltaproteobacteria bacterium | reverse complement strand
TCTCGATATAACTCACCCACATTAATTGCCCACTTTTTAGACAAAACCGACATCTGGAGCAGCCTGTAAAAATCATTTAATTTTCGAAAAGGCAGACCTCCTCCATAATTATTCCTTAAAGGCGCAGTTTCCAGAATAACAGTAAAAAAGTGATCAAAATTATCGTCCCGGACCACATCAAGAACAGCAACCGGGCGTAATGATTCAGGGCATAAGATGCCCTGTGGCTTTTTTAAAATAAACCCCATACCTGCAAGATCACTTACAATGGGCTGAATGGTTTTCTGGACAAATAATTTTCCATTGCTGTCACTGAATCCAAGTCCATTTAAACAATAGATCAGATCCTTTTGCCGAAATTCAAAAACCTGTACTGCAAGCAGTTGGATCACAGTTTTAAAAAAAGGAGAAAGCCCATGGTATTTTTCAATAGCATTTTTATTTATATTATCCATATATTTTGTTTACCATTACCTGTTTTTCATGTTAACGATACCCTTGTATTCTGCAAAATTTTTCCATGTGAAATGTACAAAAAAATTTTAAGGATAAAGGGCTTTAAGCAAAATGCACTCTATACTTTTACACTGCACTTTTTACCATATAAAAAGGATGAAATAATGACACGCTTTCAAGATGATTACAAGACTTTGAAACACGCTTTAAATGATGTTTATAGAGTGCAGGAACTTAAAGGCCTGGCAAAAAATTTCAGTAAAAAATTCCCCACACGAAAAGCTGAACTGATCGATTATATAGCATCCACTGTGTTGGCAGACCTTAACTCCATTATTGCAAAACTTTCTCCTACAGCGGTTAATGCCCTTGCCGAGGCTGTCCATAACTGGGATGGTGAATTTAAATCAAAAGCATTTAGTGCCAAATACGGTGGTCTGCCCACAAAGAGTTCCACAAGACAAAACCAGATGGATCTGCTATTTGCGTTTTTTATTAATGGTTCTATTCCAGCAGACCTGATGGCACGGCTTCAAAAGATTATCAAACCGCCGGCGCTTGAAAAAATTCATTATGAAAATCTGCCTGGAAAACATGATCTGACAGTTAGAAAGACAGCCCATGAATCCTGCATAAACTTACATACACTGCTTGCTATGGTAAATGAAAAAAAAATCAGGGTCAGTCCAAAAACAGGGCGCGCCACTGCTGCCACTATCAAAAAAATCACATCAGTCCTTTATGAAGGTGATTTTTATGAAGATGATTCAATCGGCCCGATGCAGGCATTTACATGGCCTTTACTGCTACAGGGCGGCGGACTTGCATCCATTGACGGAAATCTTCTAAAATTAACCAGAAAAGGGAAAACTCTTCTAAACAAAGAACTGGCACAGGGCATCAAGGCAATCTTTAAAAAATGGGAAAAGACCAAAATTATTGATGAATTTACCAGAGTAACGGCCATCAAGGGACAAAAAGCAGCCAAAGGAAGGGCCATGAGCTCTCCTGTCCGGCGAAGGCCTGTAATTAATGAAGCCATGACCTGCCTTGAACCTGGAAGATGGGTTCAAGTAAATGAAGTGGAAAGGTTCATGTGTTCTGAAAATTATACATTTGAAATGGAAAATTATGAGTGGAGGCTTTATTTTGGTGATCCCAATTATGGTAATTTAGGCTATTATGACACCTGGCCCCTTTTACAGTTAAGATACCTGCTGATCTATTTTTTTGAATATTGTGCAACATTGGGTCTTCTGGATGTAGCTTATAAACATCCAGATTACGCCCGCCCGGATTTTCAATCCTGCTGGGGGGCAGATGAATATAAGTTTTTAAGTATGTGTGATGGTTTAATGTATATTCGACTCAATGATCTTGGTGCCTGGGTCATGGATATTTTTCAAGAATACGGGACCTTAGACAGTCAGACATTTGAAGCACATGGTACTGATATCATTCATACCGGAAAAGGGACTCTGACTGCCGATCATTCTATTTATCTTGATAAAATTGGAAACCAGGAAGAAGCAGGCAAATGGCATATCTCCACCACATCTTTACTTTTGGCAGTCCAGGAAGGAGACACCACAAAAAATATTAAAAAATTTATCAAAAAAATCATATCAGGCAAACTTAATAATTCTTTTATCCAATTGTTTAATGAAGTTGAAGATCGAAGCGGGCAGATAACTCAAAAAGGCAAAGTCAGCTTATTGGAATGTCACTCGCAAATCCGCAAGCAGATATTAATGGATTCAAAATTAAGCCGACTGTGCCTTTCAGCCGGTGAGCATTATATTGTTATCCTGCCGGGCAAAGATCAGCTTTTTGCTAAACATTTGAGGGCGTTAGGCATTATTGTCGGAAAATAAATCTCGAATTCCTGATTCCGGGAAGATCAGTATTCTGCCGGCAATGGACATCTTTGAAGAAAGCTCAAGGGTATTCTACTATAAAGGGGAAGAAAGTGTTAAGAATAAGTGGCCAAAAGAACTGTTAAAAAAGGAATAAATCCTAACAGTCAAATGCAGTAAAGGTTTAATTATCATAGTTTACGGGGTAGAAAATGAAAATTGTCATTGCCATGATGAAGCATGAAACCAATACTTTCTCACCGATTGTGACCGATTGGGAACGTTTTGAAAACTGGGGAGCTCATTTTGGTAAAAAAGCATTGGAAAAATATGAAAACACCCGAATGCCCATGGCTGCCTATATTCATCTTGCAAAAAAAGCCGGGGCCCATATTGTAACTCCTGTTGCAGCAGAAGCCATGCCGTCCGGCATCGTAACTGCTGGTGCCTATGCCAGAATGTCGAATGCAATTTGCGAATCCATTGATGCCGGATGTGATCTTGCACTTTTGGATCTGCATGGCGCTATGGTAGCCGGGCCAGCCATGGATGGAGAAGGGACACTGCTGGAAAGAATCAGGTCCATAGCACCTGGGTTGCCC
>QMMT01000496.1 GCA_003647385.1 Deltaproteobacteria bacterium | reverse complement strand
TCCGCCGGACGTAAGAGAAGCACATTACAGAGGAGACCTTCATATTCATGATTTAAGTCTTTTGTCTGTCTATTGCGTGGGATGGGATTTGCAGGATCTTTTGACAGAAGGCTTTAAAGGCGTTGCCGGCAAGGTGGAATCCTCTCCGCCCAAACATTTCAGAAGTGCGCTGGGTCAGATTGTTAATTTTTTCTATACGCTTCAAGGAGAGGCTGCCGGTGCCCAGGCCATGTCCAATTTTGACACACTTTTAGCACCGTTTATCCGGGAAGACGACCTTACCTATAAAGAGGTTAAACAGGCACTCCAGGAATTTGTATTTAATATCAATATTCCCACAAGGGTTGGATTTCAGACACCGTTTACCAATATTACCATGGACTTGAATGTACCTGGCACTTTAAAAGATTCTCCTGTCATGATCGGTGGGGAATATTTAAATGAGACGTATGCAGGCTTTCAGGAAGAAATGGATACGCTCAATGCAGCATTTGCCGAAGTCATGATGGAGGGCGATGCAAAAGGTCGTGTATTTACCTTTCCCATCCCCACCTATAATATTACCGAAGATTTTGACTGGGCCAATCCAAACCTGGAAAATATCTGGAAGATGACGGGGAAATACGGCATTCCCTATTTTTCAAATTTTGTAAATTCAGATATGGACCCTGAAGATGCCCGTTCCATGTGCTGTAGGTTGAGACTGGACAACAGGGAACTTAGAAAAAGAGGGGGCGGTCTGTTTGGTGCAAATCCATTGACCGGCTCCATTGGGGTTGTCACTCTGAATCTGCCGAGAATAGGGTATCTTGCAAAAGATGAAAACGATTTTTTAGAAAGACTGGATACGCTTATCAAATATTCAGCCGACTCATTAAGCATTAAACGAAAGATCCTTGAAAAATTTACCGAGGGTGATCTTTATCCCTATTCAAAATTTTATTTAAGAAAAATTAAAGAAAGTACGGGTGTTTACTGGCGCAACCATTTTTCCACCATCGGCATCCTGGGCATGAATGAGGCCTGTATTAACTTTATGGGTGAAGGCATTGCCACACAAGCCGGTCAGGATTTTGCCGTAAAAGTTATGGACCATATCAGAACCAGGATTGAACAATTGCAGGAAGAAACCGATGAAATATTCAACCTTGAAGCTACACCGGCCGAAGGCACCACATATCGGTTTGCCAGCATGGACAAGGCCAAGTTTGAAAATATCATCTGCGCCAATGAAGAAGAATACAGGCAGGGTAAAGATCCTTTTTATACCAATTCCACCCATTTGCCGGTCAATTATACCGATGATATCTTCGAAGCCCTGGAGCTCCAGGATCGGCTCCAGAGCAAATATACCGGTGGAACGGTTCAGCATCTTTTCTTAGGGGAAGAAGTTACAGATATTGAGGTGGTAAAAAATGTAGTGGACAAGGTGTCCAGCTCATTTAAACTGCCATATTTTACATTAACCCCGACATTCAGTATCTGTCCTTCCCATGGATATATTTCAGGCGAGCAGGAAAGATGCAACACCTGTGATGCCGAGACCGAAGTTTATTCAAGAGTTGTTGGCTACTTAAGGCCTGTGGGACAATGGAATAATGGAAAGCAGACAGAATTCTGTATGCGTAAAACATTTAATACATATAACGTGGCGTAATAAAGAAACATTAAAGATGAATATTGGTGGATTTCAAAAAAATTCCCTGATTGATTTTCCTGAAACCATAGCTTGCATCCTGTTTACACAGAGTTGCAACTTTATTTGCCCGTATTGTCATAATCCCGACCTGGTACCCGGCCCTCAAAAGAGGGCCGGTAATCTTTATGATGAAAATAAAATTTTTGAATTTTTAGAAAAAAGAAAAGGGTTTATAGAAGGGGTCGTGATTACGGGTGGAGAACCCACACTGCAAAAAGATCTCATGATTTTCTGTAAAAAAGTCAAAAAGATGGGCTATAAGTTGAAGCTGGATAGTAATGGCACCCGTCCGCACATACTGGCAGCACTTTTTGAAGAAAATCTGATTGATTTTATCTCCATGGATATAAAAACCAGCCTTGAAAAGTATCATCTTGTGGTGCAGGGAAAATTTGATATCCAAAAAATTTATGATAGCAGCCGCCTTTTGATGGAAAAAGCACCTGCCTATGAATTTAGAACCACTTGTGCAAGGCCGTTTGTCAGCAGAGAAATTATAAAAAATATCGGCGAAATGATATCGGGTGCATCTACATATATTCTCCAGAAATGCTCGCAGAATGTAAATGTACTTGATCCGGAATTTTTAAAAAAAGAGACTCATTTCTTTTCAGATAGCCAGATGCTGGAGTTAAAAGAAACAATAGATAAATATGTGGGGGTATCTGTTGTCCGCTAAAATGGAATATCCTCTTGTAACGGCCGGTATTGATCTTGATGCCATCAAAAATAACATTCAAAATCTAAAACAACTCACAAGTAAGCCATGTAAATTCATGGCAGTGGTCAAAGCTGATGGCTATGGCCACGGGGCGGTAAGAGTTGCCCAAAAAGCACTGCAGAGTGGTGCGGACTGGCTGGGAGTGGCAAGGCTTCATGAGGCTGTCGAGCTTCGACAAGCCGGAATTGAAGCTCCTTTATTAATTTTCGGGTATATTCATCCGTCCCAGGCCGCCATAATAAAAGAGTTTAACCTGGTTACGACCGTGTATGGTATAGAGATGGCAAATGCTTTGTCTAACGAAGCGAGATTATCTAATAAACCTGTGAAAGTGCATTTAAAGATTGATACCGGAATGGGCAGGGTCGGCATGGTTATGAATAAAATCACAAGAAAACAGGTGGTAAAAAAAATCAGGGCAATTGTAAAATTGCCGGGATTGGATTTTAAAGGCATCTATACCCATTTTGCCGGTGCTGATTGTGAGGATAGAGC
>QMMT01000495.1 GCA_003647385.1 Deltaproteobacteria bacterium | reverse complement strand
TGGCAAGGCTGTTGTTGTTTTTGATTTTTTCTGTCGCGTTATCCATGCCTATATTATTGGCAATAATGATATGCATTTAAAAAATTTAAGCCTGCAGAAATTAACAGGAAATACAAGTCTCTATTATGATTGTTTGACACCTAACTATGATTGCCTTTTTACCGAGGCGTTTGACACATCTTCCATATCTAACGTTTTAGCGCTTGACCTTCTTGATGATGAAAAAAATGGTGTTTTTTCAAATGCGTATGAAAAATATGGCTTTTATACTGGATATGATTTTAAGATATTTGGGCAAAAATTAGGATTGAGAGAAAACCTTATTACACAATTTATGAAAACTGTCAGGGAAAAAGAACCCATAATCATGGATTTCATAAACTGCAGCAAAATGCCTGTTAAGATGAAATCAAAAGCAGAATCAATTATTTCTGAAAGAATGAAAGCACTGAGTTTTGAATAAATTTTATCAAGGTCTCGGGCAGTTGTACAAAGGTCATATTGAGTAGTGTTAAGCTGGATATTTGCCATAAGATTTGTTTATACCCCGTTCCAGGCTGATCACCTTGCTTCTGCGGATAAACATTGCAACAAGTTCTAAGATCACCTCCGTTGACCGTCAAAAACTCGTTCATACTTCACTCAAACAATTTGACGGCTTAACCGCTACGGTAATCAAGAACTTAGTTTCTGACCTTCAGGGTATAAGCAAAGATTCATATGCTCCAGCAAGGCAATCAACCTTCCACGGTGCTTGTAGTTAATTTTTAAGATTTTTTAATTATGTTTGTTGTGATTTTAAAAAAAGAGATGGTAGGAACTGATTATTCCAATTGCACACCATATTTTAATAATATGTCCTGTGCTGTGATTTTTTCAGGTGTGCCGGTGGGACAAAGTACGTTGCGACCACAAAGAATGAAGACTTCATATGCATCAAAGATTGCATAGCGGTCATGGTCAAAAATGATCAGTTTGTTGCCGTTTTCTTCTTTTACTTTCTCACGAAATTTCCTGATTCCGGTATCCTTGCCCTTCCTCTCTAATTTATCCTGCTTATCCATCCAGTCCCTGAAGGCTGTTGTTAATGCCATGACAAAAATTGTGAGATAGACATGAACCATAAAACCGGCTTTGGTATTTACAGGAGGTCTTTCGATGAACCATGCCTGTTTTGCTTCTCTGAACAGAGAATTTTCAATTTCACTTCTTGCATCATACCTGTCATATACATCCAAGGGTTTATCAACAGCTCCATTGGTGAGAATTACCATGGTTTTGGAATCAGGATTGTTATCCTTGAAAGGGTCGTGGTGAACCACTACAGCATTAATGGTGTTGGGTATAAAGTTTTTTGAATTCTGATGACTCCCATTGCCAAGCGGACCGTAAAATTCGGCAGTGGTCAAATTTTCAAGAGCTTCAATATTCCAGTGGTCAGTAACTGTTATTTTATTTTTACCTGCACCAATAGTACGTGTTTTGTCTCTTTCACAAAGATTGCCATTACCAGTACAATAGAGTGCATCCTTATAAACATTCATATTGGATTTAGCAGGGATGAAAAAGATAATCTCTTTACTGTTGAGCCACCATAGGAAAATACCGTCTGTAAATCCTCGGTCAATGGCAAGGGATGTAATTGTGGCATGGTCACCAAGATTATCAATTGCCTGTTGAACCACCTCCTGGGCAAGATTGATGTCATGAACTTCGATAGTTGTAAAACGCATAGATAGGGGAAGACGGCTGTTAGGATCCCAAACCACCCATATCTTAAATCCAAAAACAGTTTCCAATGCTCTTCTGATACGCTTTTTTCTAAGTTTTAGTGTCAGCGGCTTATCTTTGGTTACCTTGCCGCATCCTTTACATTTTTCTGTGGATTCAATTTGTGAAGCATCAAGCAGGGCATGTATTTTCTTTGGAAAGAATTTGTGTTTTGCAAGAATTGATATTCCCCGGTTAAACATTTTTTCTAAGGTTGGGGCTAATATAGATACCAATGTGTCTCTTATAAAATCACAAGATACTGGACCACGTATGGGAACAGGCTCTTTATCAGCAGGTTTTTTCCTTCCTCGGTTGCAAGTACCCTCTTTTATCTCTCTTCCGTTAAACCCTACAATACGCATAAGAGACTGGCTTGAAATGATAACAGGATCCATATGCCAGAAAAACTGCAAGCCTGCTACAATGCGCATCATATAGACAAAGATGATACGCATGAATGGTACTGGACTGTTTCTTATTTTTTTCTTTGGTTCAAGTGTGGTGAACAAAGATGTAAACCCGAAATTATCAAGAAAATAGAAGAACTCATCAAACAAGCCTGCCTCTCCAAGGCCATAAACTTCGGGGATATCTTTGCCGTCGGCAAGTTCTTTTGCGATACCTGACTGGTCTCTTTGGGCAGTATGCCAGGTAAGTCGGTTGGCTATATTGTTTGATGCATCCTGTCTCTTGTTCATGTACAAAAAGCTATCAGATAACAGGAAGTATGTCAAATCTTATATGGTCATAACTTACTGAAATAACAATAAAATATTGCTTTATATGCAATGAATTTAACAGGTTTTGTGATGCTGCCGTGAAGGGGGGTATGCACCGCAACTCAAACAGACGTTAAACAGGCTATTACAGTAGCTCTTATGTCTATTTGAAGCAATTCAAAAAAATGGTCGAAATCCGTAAAATTCATATCTTGGAAATATTTTTTAATTTTTTTATAAAAAACCTCCCTACCTGCTACAACAGCGGTTCCATGGAAAATCTTTTTAAGCTTGAAAAATTATTCGGATTTTAGAACGGATACAGCAACCTGTATCGGAACAGGTCTGTGAGGATGTTTAAAAATTTGACCCTTATGGCAAATATCCAGATTTACTTTCAAGCCCTTGACACTACAATATATTTTATAT
>QMMT01000494.1 GCA_003647385.1 Deltaproteobacteria bacterium | reverse complement strand
GTATTGCACATCACCGTCGTGGCATTTTCTACGGCAAAAATCATAGGTATATTTTCCTGAGTCCATTTCAGCATTCATTACACAATAAAACCCTTTCTTTATTAAAAATATTACTTGAATATTGATATTCGTTTTCAAATTGACCTAATTATTGGGACAATATTATTTTTGAATACTTTTTCTTATTCAATCAAGACAAATAATATTGCGAAAAGTCAACTTATGCCCTTTTTGCAGCCTCCCATCCTACAATAGCCTTTTTTCTTGACGAGCCCCACCGATATTGGTGAATTTTACCAGATTTAGCAATAACTCTATGGCAGGGTATCAAATACGCAACCGGATTTATGGCAATGGCGCTCGCAACTGCTCTGAATGCTTTTGGACGGCCAATATATTCAGCAATATCCTGATAGCTCACTACATTTCCGCTGGGTATCTGTAATAAAGCCTTCCATACATTAATTTGAAAATTCGTGCCTTTGATTAAAAGATTGAACGGGCGGGATGCTTTGGTTCGGTCGAGATTGAATATTTGATTAAAAAGGGGTTCAATTGATTTGGAATTTTCACTGAACACTGCCCCGGGCCATGTTTCAAAAAGTTGATGGAGAGCATCTGATCTATTCTTTTTCTGCACGAAACCAAGATGGCAAACCCCTCTTTTTGTTATCGCCATCAAACATTCACCAAAAGGGGAAGCACAAAAGCTGTAGTCAATTTTTAATCCAGATCCCTGTTTTTTGAAATCGCCAGGCGTCATTGCATCGAATGTCACAAACAAATCATGTAATCGACTGGGCCCTGAAAGACCGGATTCTAATGAGGTATCAAGGAGACTTTTTGATTTGACCAATTTTTTTTTGGTATGATCAAGGGTGATAAACTGCAAAAACTGAACGGGTCCGATTCCCGCCCATCTTTTAAATAGACGGTTAAAATGATATTTACTTAAATAGACACTGTTGGCAATTTCATCAAGGTTTGGTTGAGATTTAAAATTATCTTCAATAAAATAAATGGCTTTTTCGATCTTTTTATAATCGTCAGCCTGTTGCGAATAATCATACATAGCAAACGTATCCTCCTGTTTTATTATAATCTACTCCATTTATTGGGTGATGACCACCCGAATATTGCTCTAAAATTCAGCAATACTGCTACAGGACGATAAAGTTAAATCAAGAATTCAAAACTGAGAAAGCGTCATGTACCATATATTGGGGCTCCCTCATTTTGTCTGGATAGAGAATGCTCGCCCTGGTGCTTGAATTTTTTTAAATCCTGAGCGGTTAAGATTATCCATAGTATTCTTAATGATTTTAGAGCCAGAGATCGCTTGGGATTGGATAATTATCTATGAGTTCGAATTTTAAGTTGAGAAATTAGAAAAAAATATTGTGTTATTGTAGAGAATTTCGGAACAGCATGGTTTAAGTATTTATAATAAAATCATACAATTTGGTTATCAAATCAGAACTGATACCAAGCTGAATTTAAGTGATCAGAATGCGATTTTTCATTTTAATCAGTTAAGCAAAGAAGATAAAGTCTCATTGTTTTATAATGACGCACCGATTTCAGAACTTTCTGCTGAAAAAGCAAACGAACTTATCAGTGGTGACGGTTATTTTGGAGCTGATAAGACATCTCAACGTATTATTGATTTTGTGATAAAGGGAGCCGGAGAGGACATTGATCGACTAAGGGCAGGACGGGAAGGTATCTTAAAGGGTTTTGCCGAAGCTGAAAAAGCATGGGGTGGAAAACTGCCGGATATCTCGTATGAAACATTGGCAAAAAGCCTTGACGCTATTGATGAAAAGATACGGGAGCATGGTGGATCAGCTGTGGATCTTATTACATAAAACTATTCGTTTTCAGAATAATCTCTATTCACCAGTATAGTTGAATCGCCATTTTAAAAAAATTCTCCGCTGAAAGGTTATCTTTGAATCCTTGACTATTTCAAAAAGTAAAAAACTACCTACAGAGATACTAATACGTAACTCAGGATAGCCAGTTTTCAGACTGATATTCATGATGTTATATTATAAAAATTACAGTGCAATATTGGCTTTTAACAGCGGTTGAGGCTCATATAGAATCAAAATTTCAAAACTGAAAAATATTCATATGCCACATATTGGGGTTCCCGAATCTTGTCTTGACTGAGTCTTTAAAATGCCAGTTATCGCTGTAGATTTCCAGCCGAAACCCCATATAAATAGCCAAAATGCTCACTTTTTAAGACCTCTAAAAATTTATCCAAAGTAGCTTAACTTTATGTCCGATTTCCTGGGGGAGGATCACCTCACGGTTTAAGAATAACTGACGGACCGGCGGGGCATTGTGTTTATTTTTTAGAATAAATAAAAAAAATCATTTTTTCCTTGACAAAAAGACATGCAGCATGTTTTATTTAAATTAACATAGTTCATAATAACGTAAACAAACATTTATGTTTAGGTCCCAATAATGCGGTACATAAGAATGGACTACGAGAATTTTTTAATATTTCTGATACTTGAAAAATATTTAAATACTGGCACAAGATACAAATTGTTAACTAAAAACAGACTATGGAATAGTATAAAATGAAATTAACAAAATCATATCTCCAAAAAAAAGCTGATATTGCCATAATTAATGGCAAAATAATAACGGTTGATAAAAATTTCACTATTCAGCAAGCTGTTGCGATAAAAAATGATAGAATAGTCGGTGTTGGTACCAATAAGCAAATTGAGGACCTGATAGGAATAAATACTCATGTTATAGACCTTGAGGGAAAGACGGTCTTGCCTGGTATAAATGATACCCACATTCATGCTACATTGTTCGGTGGTACAAGACCGCCACTTTCTCTTGATGTCGGTTATCCAGAGGTTAGGTCAATTAAAGATATCAGAAATATGGTAG
>QMMT01000493.1 GCA_003647385.1 Deltaproteobacteria bacterium | reverse complement strand
GAATTATAGATGCGCACAGAAAATAACACATTACTTGATCATAAAATCATTAAAACCCGTTTAAAAATATTAAAAGAAGGCTATGCATCTTGTGCCCTTGAAGGATTATATATTACCGGGGGCGATAAAAAATTTATGGAAAATATGATCAGTGAAGGTTTGAATCCTGATGAAATGATCCATGAAATCAAAAAAAGGATGGCTCTTTGAAGCGTTATAAGGTCGCAAAGCCTCATTTAATCCCTAATACAAACGTTTTGAAAAATATTCCAGGGATTACCAGCCAAGAAGATCTTGACCGGTTTGAGCTTTTATCCTTTCTTGCCCGGTTAGACACTACTCCAGAGGGAGATTTATCCACTAACCATTTAAAAAAAATCCATGCCCATTCCTTGCAGGACGTTTATGAATGGGCAGGAGAATTTCGAAATGTTCCAATTGAAAAAGGAACAAGTGTTTTTTGCAGGCCTGAATTTATTGTCCAGGAAATTGATAAAATCACCAAATCTATTAATATCATAAAACTCAAAAAGATGGATTTTAAAATGTTTTCAAAAAACCCTGCTGAAATTGTGGGAGAGCTTAATGCTGTACATCCATTTTTGGATGGAAATGGCAGAGCTGTTCGCGTGTATGCTCAAAAATTAAGCAAGACTGTTGGATATGAGCTTAACGTGTCCGACCTACGTGGAGATGCCTGGAATGAAGCATCAGAAAAATCTTTTTTGGGGGATAATCAACTCTTGTATCAAATTTTACAAGAACATCTTTCTCAAATTTGAAATCAAAAAATCATTGTAACGCGGCAAGCAATCTCGTTTGAACAAGAAAAAACCTTCAGAACAGGCTGTGATTTGCCAAAATAAGATCATCCTTCAAAATCAAGGAGATAGCTGTTCCTAAAATTTATTGTAAATGAAAAATCAATCTGATATTCAGATGTGCTCTTTATGGAGAACGTAATAAAGGAGCACATAATGTATCGGGTGTTGATCCAATTGTTGATTTTTCAATTTAGAATAATTCGTATTCTGTTCAAATCGAAAGATGACCTTGTTTTAGAAACGATAGAACTTCGGCAGCAATTGGCGGCTTACCTATCAAAAAATGAAAACCCTAAAAATATCACAGACGTGACACGGTCATTGCTAATTGCATTAAAAAGAACCTGGTCAAAATGGGTGGATGCTTTGATAATCGTTAAACCAGAGACAGTGATCTACTGGCAGCAGAAACGGTTTAAAAAATACTGGGCTGAAAAGTCAGCTAAAAAGAATAAGCCCGGTAGGCCGTCAATAAAACTGGAAATTTGTGAACTGATAACAAGGATGGCATCAGAAAATTTGAGCTGGGGTGCTCCAAGAATATACTCTGAGCTTTTAATGCTTGGCTATACCAAAAAACAGGTTTCTCAAAGAACTGTATCTCGATATCTAAAAAAAATTAGAGTCGATGATCCCGATAACATCAAGAAAAAAAGACAACAATGGAAAATATTTTTAAAAAATCATCGTGAATACATAATGGCCATGGATTTTTTTACAGTTCCAACCATTAGCTTCAAAATTCTTTACGTATATTTCATCATCGATCATGCCAGAAGAAAAATCGTTCATGTCAATGTCACTGAACATCCAACAGCAGAATGGGTAATTCAACAATTGAAAGATGCATTCCCTTTTGAAAGTGCACCAAAGTATTTGATCTTTGACCGGGATTCCATCTTTTCAGCCCGGGTGAGACAGTTCATAACGGATATGGGCACAAGACCAAAAGTAACAGGTTACAAATGCCCTTGGCAAAATGGTGTGGCAGAACGTTATGTTCTTTCAGTTCGGGAAGATGCATTAAATCGAATGGTGATCTTTAACGCAGAACAATTACAAGACCTCATGAAGCAATATGTTGAATATTACAATAATGAGAGATGTCATTTGTCAGTAGGCCGGGATTCTCCAAACGGACGAGAAATCCAAAAGAAACCATTTGGGTCTGCAAGGGTTATTTCCTTGCCCAGAATCGGTGGATTGCACCATGTATATAAATGGGATAACGCTGCTTAAATTAATTTTTGAAGAATTAAAAAATTGCAGTGCAATCGGGGTATAGCAGCGTCTTTTATTTGAAAACTTCTCTCATTTCCAAAACTTGTTTCGATTCTGCAAATAAAATTTGATCAGATTTCAAACCTTGAGCTGACTATAGCAGTCGTTCAAGATCAAATTCTCATGTTTTTTTGTCCTTGATTTGTTTTTGGCAAACCACACCCTGAAATCTATCCAAAAGGTTGGAAATAGGGTTGGAAAATTTCAATCCCCAAAATAAAAAAGCTCTCAACAAAATGCTGAAAGCCTTGATAGTCTTAATGGTGATCCCACGGGGAATCGAACCCCGGTTTCCGGCGTGAGAGGCCAGCGTCCTAACCGCTAGACGATGGGACCACAAAAAGTATTTATACTTATATTAAAGTGACTGGATTGTCAAATTAAATTGCTGTATTATCAGGTCGTAACCGGCCGGGTAAACAGCCAGGGTCCTTCCACAGGAACCTCCTCAGCCGGTCTCCAGCCCATGGCATTGAATCCCATCAGGTCCCGGGGGGTCTGAGCTTTGTTCACCAATACGTATCGAACCAACTCCCCACGGGCCTTTTTTGAATGCACTCCCACGGTCTTATAAGTGCCGTTGACGTGCTGTTCTTTGAAAACAGGTGAAATTACCGGGCCGTTAAGCTTATTGAGATTCAGCGCTTTCATGTACTCCTGCGAAGCCACGCTGATAATCGGTTCCCCGACTTTTAAATCCTTATTTAATTCATCGGTCAGAGTTTCTTTCCAGAATGCTGCCATATTTTTTGTCCTGCCAGGGACCAGTTTATGGGCCATCTCCAGGCGGTAGGCCTCAATCAGATCAAAGGGGCGAAG
>QMMT01000492.1 GCA_003647385.1 Deltaproteobacteria bacterium | reverse complement strand
AGGTTGCACCTTTCAGATTTTTTTTGTTAATGCCGGGAACAATTTCAAGATATTTTTCAGCAGAAAGCCAGTCGATATCCAGGTTAAAGGATTTCTGGATTTTCATTAAATCCTTTAATTTTTTGGCATCATTATCAGTATAGGCGGGAAAACTGTATCCGTTTTGAATCCAACCGATATCATCGCCATGGGTCTGTTTCCAGGTGGAAAATATTTCAATGCTTCTCTGGCAGGTGGCAATTTTTCCTTTGTCGGAATGGGTAGCCCTGATTCCGCCGATGGCCTTTTTGTTCTGCCCTTGACCCGGCGATGCCAGTGCATCAATGACCAGGACCTTGACGTTTTTTTCGGCCAGGGACAAAGCAGCAGGTACCCCAACAGAACCAGCTCCGATAATGATAACATCGTAATGTTTCATTTTTGACCTCCATTGGCAAATTTACCTAAGGGAACTTCAATATACAGGGGCCGTCGAACATTGTTGACGATATCTTCCCGGGCTGTTTTTTCTGCCGAAAAGATCTGCTTCATCAGGTTTTCACAGGTTTTATACCCACAGGGTCCCATGCCAGCCCTTGAAATGGCCTTGATCTGGTTCATGTCTGTAATACCTTTTCTAACAAGTTCCCTGATCTCACCAGCTGTTACTCTTTCACAAAGGCAGACCACCTCATCATCCTGGATATGATCATGGGGGATGCAATTATGGTTTTTTTTGGCAGTGGGTTTTTGGGTAGCTTCTTTTCCCTGGATAATAAATGCCACTACTTTTTTGGCAATATCCCTGGGTACTTTGACCCTTACAATCTGGGTCCGATTGCTTGTCTTTGTCACCCTTGCACCAAGGGCTTTATATGTACCCAGCGAATTTCCATCCACATCAACCAAGGCAATGTCATCCCCTTTTTTGACTTCAACATTGGCAATTTCATAGGGAAGAAAGACCACAGGATGGTCATGATCTTTCCTGTAATCCACCAGGGTGATGGCAAGTCCCGGGCAAATGGTAAGGCATTTCATGCATCCTTTGCACTCACCATCAAATTTTGGCAGGCCTTTAATGGGATCTCCCTGCATTTGAATGGAGCCTTCAGGGCAGACCGTGCTGCAGGGGTTGCAGGGAATTTCCTGCTTGCAGTGAATTACCGGGAATATTCCCTTCTCACGGCCTAATGCTTTAAGCTCCTGGACAGGGCCTGGATGGGATTTAAGGATGTCTGCTTTTTCATACCAGGATTTTGGGATCTCTTTTACATCGGGGTTGAAGTGCTGAACAACTTTTACTCCTGCAATCTTACCATTGAACATGGCAGATGATGCTTCGGCGATTTCTGAGGCATCCCCTGCGGCAAAGACCTTGATGCCGGCAGATTTTGCTTCTTGTGTAAATTCTGAAACCGATTCAAGCCCCACGGCAATAAGAATGGTGTCACACTCAAAGGTTTTTTGGGTACCCTCAATGACCTGAAAGTTTTTATCGATCCCGGCAATGGTTACTGAAGAAACCGATTCTTTTCCATTGGCTGATACAATGGAATGGGAAGTGTATATGGGCACGCCAAGTCTTTTGAGTTTGTCTTCATGAACCTTGTACCCCCCGCATTCAGGCAGGGCTTCACAAAGGCCCACAACATTTATACCGGCCTGCAAGGCATGGTATCCGGCAATAATGCCCACATTGCCACCGCCAATGATAAAGAGCTTTTCAGTGGGTTTGATAAGATCCCGGTTTACAAGGGTCTGGAAGGCCCCGGCGCCATATACCCCTGACAATGAATTGCCTTTGAATCGGAGGAATTTTTCTCTTGCGCCTGCGGCATTTAAAATTACTTTCGGGGTGACAATTTTATAGATGCCGTCCTTGAGGATGCCTACTTTTTTGTCATCAAACACATAGAGAGTTGTACTATTTTTCCAAATATCAATATGCGCGCTGTCTTCAACTTTTTGGGCCAGCATGCGACCGATATCCATGCCGCGCATACCGGCATAGGAGTCTTCTACAGAACCGAAAAATTTATGGGTCTGCAGGACAAGCTTTCCGCCAAGTTCATCTTTATCGTCCACAAGAATTGTCTTGATCTGATGTTCATCAAGTTGGATGGCTGCGGACAATCCTGCAGGCCCACCGCCAATGATAAGAACATCAGTGGTTGTATGTTCAATATTACTGATATGCGGATTTTCATCCACATCGGGTAGTTCGGGCAGTCCTTCAACACTTTCAACAATCATATTTTCTTTCACACGGGTCATACATGCCTTAACGGGTATGCCATTGGCAATGACCGTGCATTTTGCACACTGGCCATTGGCACAGAAGATCCCTTGTGCAGACCCATCTTTATGGTGATGACCGAATATCTTTATATCATTCGCGAAAAGTGCGGAAGAGATCATTTCATTCTTTTTGCCCACAAGTTTTGATTTGTTCCAATAGAATGAAACAATTTCTTTTTTGGGAATTTCTAAAACCGGGTGGGTGATGATTCTATTATTTGTCATATTTTCTCCTACTGTACTATTACTATGCAAATGGTTAAACCATTCAACTCGATTTGTCAATAATATTTTTATTCGCATCTCATTATTATTGAAACCCCATCATTTTGAATATTGACTCGAAGCTGTGAATATCTTATTCTGTGAATATGAAAAAATTATTTAAGATTATTTTCGGTTTTATTTGTATTCTTGTATTGGGATTTGTTTGTCTGGTAGGTTACGCAACACTTTCAGATTACCAGCCTGATCCAACGACCCTGGTATTTGAAAATCAAAAAGCCAAGCCAATTGCAGGACAAACAAATTTCCGGCTTTTGATCTGGAATATCGGTTATGGCGGTTTGAGCCGGGACATGGATTTTTTTTATGATGGTGGAAAACAAGTAAGAACATCTAAAAAAAATGTGGAAAAAAATATT
>QMMT01000491.1 GCA_003647385.1 Deltaproteobacteria bacterium | reverse complement strand
GGGATAACCTTGGCATTGATATTTTTTTTTGTAACACTTTTATTAATTTTTAAAATTTCAATAATGCTTGAATACCGGATTGCATATTTTATTTTCTCATTCTCAATAAATAAGAATTGAGTACGTCTGGATTCTTTTGCAGTTTCTGTGCTCTTTGATCTGTTTCTTTCAAGGTGGTGAAGAATCCTCTGATTTTCTTCTATTTTTATGTTTATTTCAAGTAATTGTTTGTTCAGGATATTTTCCATGTAGGTTTGGAGGATACTTAAATTGAATTTCTTATTGTTTTCCAGGAAATGATTGTCATCAAGAATTTGTAATAATTGTTGGGCTTTGGTTGTGTGGTGAACAGAATTATCAGAAAAATAATTGGCTTTGTTCAAAATATTTCTGACAATGCGTTTGAAAGACTCTGTGATTTTAAGTGTTTTAACCAGATTATTGAAAGTCGTTAAAATCCTTTTGTCGAATGCATCCTGTGCATGAAGAGAAACAAGTATCTGTTTGACTTTATTTAATTCTTGTGAATTGTCCCCCACGCATTGATCAAGAGAGTTTTCCAGTGTTTTGTAATCCATCGTACTCCTGTCAGGCTGATATTTTTGTTCATTGGAAAACAGTATTTTCAATGACAGTCTTAACCGTTTTCTTTGCAATGAAATTAACAGTTTTTAACACATTCAATCCTGTAACTGCACTTGAAGGAAATGATTTGGTTTTTAGTTCCGAATTCAGCTGTTCTTCCATATCTTTAATATTTGTAAGTGAAATCATATTTTCATCAAGATCCCTTTTGTTCCATTGAAAAACTAGTTTAACGCCGTCAAGATCTAATTTGTGATAATTTAAATTTTGTATTAAATTATCAAAAGATTCTCTATTGGCCTCCTGTCTGGAAGAAAGAGAATCTGCAACAAATACAATACCATCCGCTCCTTTAAGGACAAGCCGTCTGGTAACCTCATATTTTACCTGTCCCGGGGTAGTGTAAAGCTGAAGTTTAAGATCAAACCCGGCTATTTTCCCCAGATTGATAGGGAAGAAATCAAAGAACAAGGTCCTGTCTCCCTTTGTGTCAATGGAGGTCAGTTTACCGATCTCACCATTCAAAGTTTTTTGCAGGCGGTTGTGGATGTATTCAAGGTTTGTGGTTTTGCCGCTTCTTCCCGGTCCGTAATATATAATTTTAACCTGAATGGTTTTTTCTTTTAAATTTATAATTGCCATTCTTCTGATCCGATAAGGTCATTGACTTCTTCTTGAGTACTTTCGATTTTAAGCCTGAGTAATCCCAAAGACAGATATGGCTTGAAAAGAACAATCATTAAAATATCCTGGGTTATTCTAGCGAAATGGATATTTTCATTATTTCCTCGGTGAAACAATAAGGAGAAGTTGTCCTCTTTGATCAATGTAGCAATTTCCATGGTTGCAGCATAATTGGCTGCGGAAAGAGCGGCAAGAGTCGCGCCGTCAAAATTTCCTTCGCCAGCCTTAAACAGCATGTTGCCGCCCATATCTGCCAGTAAAACATAGGTTGCACCTGATTCATCAATGAACGTTTGCAGAACCGCTTCAATCTTTTCCACACTTTTCTCATATAGTATCATGGTTATATTTAAGTCCTTTTAACGGGTCATTCAAGAAAGTATTGATCAGCCTTGTATTCTTTACAGCAAATCTTATGCCAAAACATGGAATGATGAGATCATAGCGAAATGACCGGATTTCCAGGGTATAGAAGCTGTTGATCCCTCTTTTCCGGGACAATTATTGTTTGATATTTGACAAAAAAGGAACAGGCTGTATGAAAAATTCACACAGCCTGTTTATAAGAATATGGTGCCTGCTTTTTTATTGACAGCCGGGGAACAGGCTCATTACAGAGCTTTTAGAATGATTTTATGTCCCATAAGATTAATGTCTTCGATAATGGCTTTGACTTCCATGCTTTCACCTAAAAGGCCTTTTAAAATAAATGTATCTTCAGCAACCGGTGTTATTGCTGCCACATTTTCCATGATCAGTTTTTCTTCATTGTCTTTTCTTAAGTATACATTGGATTCACACATTATATTTCTCCTTATTAGGTTTCTTTGTCATTTATTATCATTTTTATCTTCAAAGGCATATCTTTATCACAATTGATGATGGCACCGCTATATGTTTTATTCATCGCACAATTGACAACCAGACTATTTTTCGAACATTGATATCCTGCCCGTTCCTGGATATGGCCGCACAGAACCATTCATCGCGGGTAGTTTTCAATCAATCCCCTTAACTTAAAACTTCCGGCGCTGAATTTGTTTCCTACTTTGTCGCAGGCACCTCTAGGCGGGGGATGAACCACCAGGATCGTTTTCGGAGTAATGAAATGTTTAAGACTGTCAAGGCGTTGAGCCTCTCTAAAGCATATCTTTGAAAGAAATGGCAAAGGGATGGTGCCGTTAAGGCCAAGAAACCGGTTACCCATATATGTCATAGGTATATGGTTCAAAAGAGTGGTGTTCGTCTGTCTCAGCAAAAGCCTTTCAACACGTTTCAGATCCGAGTTTCCCCGGATACCCAAAATAGGGATATCAATATTCTTTAACTGTTTAAAAGTTTTCAAAGGGGAAATAAAGTTTGTGATATCCCCGGCAATTACAAGAATATCAGGAGTCTCCCGAGAGATAATATCCTTTATTCTTTCAACCTTCTCAGTTTTACCGTGTATATCGGCTACAGCATAGATCCGCATCTTTGTTCCATATCAATTAATTTAAAATTTCATGGTATATATACAATTTATACGGGCGGTTTTCAAACGCAAAACAAATCCGCTACAGGGCAATCGCATGTAAAATAAAAAAGTATCCATAAAAAGTACTAGTTTTAAAGGGATCACTTCACCTTAACCCGGCCGGGGAATGGGTTGCGACTC
>QMMT01000490.1 GCA_003647385.1 Deltaproteobacteria bacterium | reverse complement strand
ACCATTTAAAATTTGTCACTTCCTATACAGATGTCATGGAAGTTAAGAACGAGATTCAAAAAGCAAAAGATTTTTTTATTTTCGGTGGAGATCTGGTGGGATTTAAATTTTTAAGATTGTTAAATTTCATGGACAAAACCGTGAGTATCCTGATTTGTCCCGAGGCATTCTGGCCCTATCATTTAACGAGTGGAATGCTTGCACAAATAAAAGAAAACCTTTCAAAATTGAATGCAGATATCATTGTTGAAGATGAAATTTCAACCATTGAGAAACAAAATAAATCATACGTGTTAAAAACTCAAAAGGGGATTGAAAAAACCGTTGATATGGTGTTCTCCTTTAACGGATTGATTCCCAATATTGAATTTGCAAAAGGATCGGGTATTGATATTGATCACGGTATATTGGTTAATGAATATTTAAAGACAAATGTGAACAGCATTTATGCCTGTGGATCATGTGCTCAGATTTATAATCGGGCAATCAAAAGTTATTCAACATCCATTGGGTGGCCCAATGCAGTGGCTCAGGGTAAGGCTGCAGCCCTCAATCTATTGGGGGATCAAAAGATCATAGAATCTGTCAGTGCAAAATATTTTGATTTGGAAGGCGCAAAAATCAAGACGTCATGGTGGGAAGATATTGATAAGGATAATGATATATGAAAGATATAAATATCGTCATTGAAATTTGTGGCAGCGCAGGAGAGGGAACCATTTCTGCCGGAGAAATACTCAGCCGGTTCATGAGCAGCCAGGGATTTGAGATCATGTCTTTTGACTCATACCCGGCTGAAATCAGGGGATTTGGAAAATGTGTGGCCCATACAAGGATCAGTTCAAATCGTATATACTCACCAGGAAAGCTTGCCGATGTTTTAATCGCTTTAAATGACAAACACTCCATATCCCAGCTGTCAGCTTTAAAAGAAAACGGCATACTGATTTATGACAGTCAACCGGCAAAACCTCATAAAGAAGATGAAAGTGTAGTGGGATGGACAAAACCGGGTATGATTTCCTATGGGATACCATTGAATATGCTGGCCCATAAAGCGGCAGGCAATGCCAGGGGAATGAATATGGTCGCCTTAGGAGCCCTGGCTGCTCTTCTCCATGTGGATAAACTTGCCTTTACAGATTCTATCAAAACGCGTTATGCAAAAAAGAAACAGATTGTAATTGATTCCAATGTGAATTCTTTTTTGGAAGGATATGACTGGACAAAGAAGACGATTAAAAAAATTGATCTTCACTCTCTTAAAGACATAACCTTAGGTCAACCAGAAGAAAAACTAATCATAAACGGTAATCAACTGGTGGCACAGGCGGCCCTGGATGCCAATCTTTCCTTTTATGCAGGATATCCTATAACCCCTGCGACCAAAATTATGGAAATATTGAGCAAAGAATTGCCAAAGCATGGCGGAACCCTGTTACAGACAGAAGATGAAATATCGGCCATCGGTGCGGTTATTGGTGCTGGGTATGGTGGAAAACGAGCCATGACGGCAACTTCGGGCCCTGGATTTGCCCTGATGACAGAGTTTACAGGGCTGTCCGTCATGGCGGAGGTGCCGGCGGTGATCATTAATTCACAAAGAGGCGGACCTTCGACAGGAATTCCTACCAAAACAGAACAGAGTGATTTCAACAGCGCTGTGTCAGGAGGGACGGGAGACTGCCCGCGGATAGTTCTTGCGCCTACCGATACAAAATCCTGCTATGAGGCAATGGTTCTGGCATTGTATCTTGCCGAAAAATACCAGACCCTTGTGGTGCTGCTGCTCGATTTTTTTCTGTCCAACAGTATCAGAAATATTGATATCCCTGAAAAACCATCTTTGGAAATGCTTGACGCCAATATCGCACCCAATAAAGAAGATCTTAAAGACTATCAGAGATATAGAATTACGGATAATGGTATTTCACCACGGGCTGTCCCGGGTACAAAGGGCGGCATGTTTTTTTCCACCGGGTTGGAGCATGATGAGTATGGAAGACCAAATTACGGCGATGCAAATCATTTAAAAATGACACAAAAACGGTATAAAAAATTTAACAGGGTTCTTTTAGAAGCGCCTGCACCTGAAATATCCGTCACAGACAAAAAGGAGTTCGACATTGGTGTTATATCCTGGGGGTCATCAGCAGGGGCAGCCCATGAGGCAGCCATGACTGGGCAAAGGCAAGGAATTAATGCCTCTTCTTTCAGCTCCATGATGGTATCGCCTTTTCCTGAAAAAGCATTGATTGCTTTTTCAGATAAATGCAAAAAAATTCTTATTCCCGAACTGAATTTTTCTGGGCAGTTTGCCAATTTTGCCACCCATATTTTAAAAAGACCAGTTGAAAGACTCAATTTTATCACCGGCCGCCCCATGGCCTCCGAGGACATTCTTCAAAAGATGAGGGAAATGTAATGGAATCTATCACATCAGCATACCTGGATGAAAAATTAGAGACGGTTAAAGGAATCGATTTCTTACAATACAGGTCCACAGACCTTCCTACCTGGTGTCCGGGCTGCGGTTATTTTGGAATTGTTGACGCCTTTTACAGGGCCTGCCGGGAACTTGACCTGAAACACGAAAATATTGTAACAGTCAGTGGTATCGGCTGTTCCGGTAGGACCCCTATTTTTGTCAATTCTTACGGTTTTCACACCCTGCATGGGCGTTCCATTCCTGTGGCCTCGGGATTAAAACTTGCAAGAGAAGATTTGACTGTATTTGCCGTTGCCGGAGACGGGGACGCTCTTGGGATCGGTGGCGGACATCTACCCCATGTGGCAAGAAAAAATATTAATATTACTTTTTTGCTATTTGATAATTCTATTTATGGACTGACCAAAGGGCAGTCTTCTTCAACAACGCCCTATGAAATGAGAACCAATTCACACCCTGCAGGAAACCCGGATACTCCTTT
>QMMT01000489.1 GCA_003647385.1 Deltaproteobacteria bacterium | reverse complement strand
GCCTTTAGCAATGCCTACGGAAACAAATTCATTTTGGGAGTTTAATATTTTTTTGCCTTTAAAGTTTTTCGCAAACCAGGCACTTTCTATTTCACCGCCTAACCCCGGGGTTTCCGAATGGCTGAAAATTGAAAATCCAGAAACGGTTTGGCCATCATTTTCAAAGGCCAGATATCCTTGAATTTTCCCCCACAATCCCTGGGTGTTGATGGGCAGAATATACCCTTTGACACTGTTATCCTGCTGATAAAAATAGAGGTTCAGACAGTTTGAGACATGATTTTCAATAACCTGCCCCTGATCATCAACAATTACTTCCTTGATATGGGTGTTATAAAGTTTATTTATTTCTATTTTGGAAGGTTTTTTTTTGCCAATTAAATTGGCTGCTTTAAGGATATTAATTTTTTTATCCAGTTCCATATTGGCTGTCTGAAATCCCTTTAACCCAACCGCAGCAGCTGTAATCATCAGACTGCAGATAACGGATAGCAGCAGGGCAAATACGATAACATTTTTATTTGGGGTTTCAGACATTGGGGATCCTTTTTGAGGCATTATATTTAATTACAATATGATCCAGCAATGGGGCAAATACGTTCATAAAAAGAATGGCAAGCATGGTACCTTCAACAAAAGCCGGGTTAACCACCCGGATGGTCACGGTTAAAAATCCGATTAAAAATCCGAATATCCACCGTCCCGGATTGGTACCGGGCGCACTGACAGGGTCTGTGGCCATAAATATGATGCCAAATAAAAATCCGCCGGCACAAAGGTGGTATAAAGGACCCGCATTCATCCAGGTGTCACTGCCACCCGGAATTATGTAAAAAATAATGGATGTAACCATTAATCCGGCCATCCCGCCGATCATGATCCTGAAGTTGGCTATCTTTGTGATGACCAGGAAAAGGGCACCCAGGATACAGCATAAAGCCGAGGTTTCCCCAATGCTTCCCGGTACAAGGCCAAAGAAAAGATTGGATAAGGTGAACCCGGAGTCGGAAAGGGCGGTGAAAGAAAGGGCTGTTGCACCGCTGATGCCGTCCACGGTATTCTTTGCCGCAATCCAGACCTCTCCTGACATGGAAAGCGGGTATGAGAAGAATAAAAACGCTCTCCCGGTCAGTGCCGGGTTTAAAAAGTTTCTCCCGGTTCCGCCAAATACTTCTTTGCCGATGACTACACCGAATGAAATCCCCAGGGCCACCTGCCAGAGGGGAATAGTTGCCGGAAGGGTTAAGGGAAATAAAAGCCCTGTAACAAGGAAGCCTTCACTGATGTTATGTCTTCGGACAACGGCAAAAACAATTTCCCAGAAAAATCCCACCCCGTAAGAGACAATGATAATGGGCAGGACATATCGTAAGCCTGTCAGAAAAGATTGGATAAGGGTAAAAGATTTCCCTTGTGCAAGTCCTGACTGAAAGCCGGTATTGTAGATGCCGAATACCAGGACAGGCAGAAGGGCGATGAGAACAAAACTCATAAACCGCTTCAGATCAAGGTTGTCCCTTACAAATGGGCGATGCCGGGTTTTTGGAGAGGGAAAAAAGAAAAATGTTTTTGTGGCATCAAAAAGGGGTGCCAGCTTGTTGAACTTTCCCGAACCTGTAAAATACTTTTCACTCCGGTCCAATAGTTTCTTTAACGGATTCATGATCTATTCTTTGTCCTTGTAATGAGCATCCATACCATCGGACAACAATTTTGTCAGTTCAATTTTTGAAGGGCAGGCATAGGAACACAGACCGCACCGGCAGCAATCCAGGAGACCATAGCTTAATGCATCCTCAATATCATCGCTTAACAATGCCTTCATGATAAAATTGGGTGCAAGATCAACAGGACAGATGCTGGTGCAATAGCCGCAATTGATACAGGCTCTTTCTTCGCCATGGATGTTGCAGTCGAGATTTTTCGGTGTTTTGGCTAAACAGGATAAAAATGTCTTGGAGGCTGTGGGTGTTGCAAGCCCCGGTTGAATGAATCCGAACAGCTCTTCTTTTTGGTTGTCTTTGATAATGTTCAACGTAGTTTCAAAAAATCCTATATGGGTTTGGGGGTCAACTATTCTGCCGTTGAAGCGGCCTGTGGTAATCAGGCTGTTTTCATCCAGGCTTCCCACAAGGTCTTTGACAGGTGCGCCCTGCCGGGTAAGTATATGGGGTTTTTTATCATTTGATCTTGTCACCGTCACTACTCTTTTTACAGGATATCTGCCGGTTAAGAGAAACTGCGCTACCCGTATCAAATGTTCTACTGAAATACACCAGGAGCGATTCTCTTTCTGGGTTCTTTTTAATTGATAAAGAACAACACCCGGATCCCAGGCCGGATAGAAGTCGGGGACAATATGAGTGATATCGTCTTTAAATCCATTGAGCCGGTCCAGGCTGCTTTGCCTTGAGGTGACAACGATACGGTTTGAAAAAAGTTTTAAAATCTGAATACCGAATTCAAAAAACTCCGTGTTGTTTTCCAGTACTGCCTGTGGATGCGGGGAAAACGGATCATTTCCATTAAGAGAGACGATAATCATAGGGGGGTCATGGTTTTCATCGGCTGTATCCTTTGATGGAAACTCCCTGAAAGACTGCCAAAGCCCGCCTTGCTGCAGCAATTTTTTGATTTTTGATTTGGGAACTGCATTAATATCAGTTGAAGACAGGGTTTCAAACTGGATAAAGTCATCATTTTTATTCAGGGCAATCACTACTTCTTTTAATCGTCTTCGCTCCCCGAAAACGATCTTTTTAACGGTTCCGGTTCCCGATGACACATACTGGATGCACTTGTTTCTTTTGTCACAAAACAGGGGGGTCCCTGTCTTTACAGGGTCATTCTCCTTTATCAGAAGTTTTGGACGGATATAGGGGATATCCATGGCACAGACAGCAATCGTTTCAGGTTCCGGGATCTGAATGACACT
>QMMT01000488.1 GCA_003647385.1 Deltaproteobacteria bacterium | reverse complement strand
CGAGTACAATTGGCATCGTCAATAAAAAGTTTTTTGTTTTCAAACTTCATGCATTTTGTGGGACACAGACTTAGAACTTCTTTTTCAAGGTCAAATGGGCCCCAGTCGCGGCCTTTATGTGCACCTGCATTGGCAGGATATGCTGCATCATTTTCAACGTATTTGTTGACAGCATCCTGATCAATCCGGATATTGTCTCTCCAGGTTCCGATAAAAGACATGTCAGAACGTGCAATAGATGCTACACAGCAGTTGGGGCAGCCATCAAGTTTGAATTTAAACTTGTATGGGAAAGCAGGCCTGTGAAGTTCATCCTGATATTCATTCGTCAAAAAATGAACCATTGCATTGGTATCATAGCATGCGTATTCACATCTGGACTGGCCCAGACAGTCGGCAGGAGTTCTCAGGTTGGAACCTGATCCACCAAGATCCTGACCATAATCATGTGTCAATGTCCAGAACACTTCTTCGAGCTGGGGAGTAGTAGTTCCCAGAAGAATGATATCACCGGTTGCGCCATGCATATTGGTGACACCGGAACCTCTGAAATCCCAAAGCTTTGTCAGTTTTCTGAGATAATCAGTTGTATAGTATTTACCTGCGGGCTGGTTTACACGCATTGTATGGAAATGCTCAACACCGGGGAATAATTCCGGCTGATCACAATATCTTCCAATTACACCGCCGCCATAACCGAAAACACCTACAATTCCACCGTGTTTCCAATGGGTTCTTCCATGTTTGTAAGAGAGTTCCAATACGCCAAGAAGATCATCTACACAATCCTGGGGAATCTGGAATTCAACACCTTCTTCATTTTTTGCTCTGACTTCAGCCTGTTGTTTCAAATCAGAAACAAAGCTTGGCCATGGACCGGATTCTAGCTGGTCCAGAAAAGGAGTTTCATGCTTCGCCATTTACTTACCTCCGTTAATAGTTAATTTACATTCAATTAATGAAAAAGTTCGCAAACCTTTCATTCAATAGTTTAATTTGTTGTTATTCCAAAGAGTTATAAAACCGCCGTTTTTTTCTCAGAAACAACTTAAGCAAAATAACATTGCACATATAAAATTTTAGTTTCAACATGTCAATAAAAAAGGTTGTTTTTAAATATTTCTAAAAATTGAGTACAGATTCCTGCAGTGAGAGTCAAATTTCTCTTCTATCAATACAATTTCCGAAGGGTATGGCGGATAAGATTCTAAAACATTTTCCATCATCCCCATAATCTGTTTTAAAGTAAACTGGCCGAAAAACTCAATAAAAACAGATCTTAAATTACCATATTGGTAAATGGCTGATTTTTCTTCCAAAGCATATAAGAAACCATCAACGGCTGCCTTAATAACCGATTTTTCGAGCATCACGGGTTTACCAGTACCATTTAGCCGGTCAAAGCGCATTCTAAAGGTCAAATTTAAAAAGAAAAATAACAAAGAAGGTAAAATATGCACTTTTTTATCCGGTTCCCCTTCACAAAACTCTGTTATCGGTGTGTATCCTCTCACAGTGATTAGCCGAACATGAAAACGACTATTCTTTTGCTTTACAATGAAATCTCCGGCAGCATGATGCCAGGGAGAAATCTGCTCAAAGGTTTCAAGATTATAATAATAGGTCAAAATCCGGGATATTTCCTGATAAATTTCAAGCGCATCTGTTTCTGAGATATACTGGCAACTGCCGTCCGAATCCCATAATACAATCTGCCCTTTATCATGTGCTTTGGTATCCTGTGCTTTGGTATCCAGCACTTTGGTAACATGAAATTCTTTGTATCCGTCAAACCATTCCCCCAGAAAGAAACCCATCTTACCTTTGTCTGTTTTTATATACCGACTTCCAAAGACCTGGGGAAGATAGCGGTTCAAATAGGCTTTGTTCAGGCCTGATATCAGGTTATACTCATCGTTAATCAAAGATAAGCCCTGTTTTGACACCGCTCCGTTTAGGACGAAAGAACATGAACAAATCTTGTTATAAGAAACTTGAATTTTTAACGGGTGATACAATGCGCCATGTTTTTCAAGAAAAATTTCTATCTTACTGATTTGATTCGTCCGGACTGGTCCTTTACAAACCGTTTCAAGACCTGATTTCAATAGTGTAAAATCATTTTTTACTAAAAATTGACGAGCAGCTGAAAAATAATCCCCCGTCGTTACAATTGTGTTTGAAGGAGGATAGTTCAAAGAAGTATCTGTGGGGAATTCAGTATCTACTCCGGCCAACGGTAATTTCCATAAACGCGAACCAGGAAGAACTTGATTTTCTTCACCCGATATAAAAAAGCAAAAAAGACTTGAGTTCATTATGCCTTTTTGTGAGGCACAAGCTCGTCTTTCAGCTCCTGAGCAACTTCAAAACCAAGTTCTTCGGCTTTGTCACAATGAACAATCGCTTTGTCAAAGTCCTCGATTTCAAGGTAAGCCACAGCAAGATTGTTGTGCGCAACCGGAAATTCAGGCTGTATTTTAATGGCTTCAAGATTTGCTTTGATACCTTCTTGCACAAGCCCTTTCATAAAATAGGCAGTCCCCAGGGTAGTATAGGCCTGGACAAAATTTTTATTATGAATAATGGCTTTTTTGAGATTTTTTATGGCCTTATCTATTTTTTCTTCATCTTCCCTGGCATCTTTACCGTCCACCAATTGAAGAAGAACAAATGCCATGTTACCATACCCTTCAGCAAAACCGGCCCTTGCTTTTACAGCACGCTGGTTAAAACGGTAGCAGCCTTCAAGGTCTTTTCTTTGCAGGCAGATGCCTCCTAAAAGAACATAGGCCTCGGCAAGTGACGGACTGCAGTCTATGGCCTCATGAAGTTCATTTTCAGCTTCAACAAACTCCTGCTTTCCCATAAGAGCGACAGCAAGATTGTAATGGGTTGTACCACACTCATTGTTTCGAGCAAGCGCCGATTTTAGT
>QMMT01000487.1 GCA_003647385.1 Deltaproteobacteria bacterium | reverse complement strand
GCTTGTGCCAGGGTTGAGATCGGTTGATACTGCCATGGGGATTTTAAGCTTCCTGAATATGTCAACAGGTGGTTTCCGGGTCTCTTTCAGATAATAAAATGCTCCGGGTAAAAGAACTGCAATAACATTGTGCTGAGCCATTTTTTTTGCACCTGACAGGCTCAGATATTCAAGATGATCACAGGACAAAGCATTAAATTCCGAGGCAAGGCCGGCACCATTGGAGTCAGATAGCTGCTCTGCATGAAGCTTTATATTAAATCCAACCTCTTTTGCTTTTTGAAATACTTTTCTGGTCTGATTAAGTGAAAAACCAATATTTTCACAAAAGACATCCACGGCTGTTGCAATCCCCTGATTTTTAACTTCTGGCAGCATGGTCTGGGTAACAAGATCAATATATCCATCCGGATTGCCTTTGAATTCTTTTGGAAGCGCATGTGCTCCGAGAAATGTTGCTTCAATGTGCAGAGGAAACTTTTTGTCCAACTGTTTTATTACTTCAAGAATTTTTAACTCTGTTTCAAGATTCAGCCCGTACCCTGATTTAATTTCAAGGGTTGTGATCCCTTGTTTTAATAGAGTTTTGACCCGTTTTGATGCAGATGTAAAAAGGCTCTCTTTTGAAGCATTACGACTTGCATGAACCGTGGAAAATATGCCGCCCCCCTTTTTTGAGATCTCTTCATAACTGATGCCTTTAAGTCTCATTTCAAATTCATTGGATCGTGATCCTCCATAAACAAGATGAGTGTGGCAGTCAACAAAGCCGGGCAGAATCCATTCGTTTTTACAGTCAAGGATTTTTTTGCATCTGATTTCAAAATTATCAGGCAGGTTTTTTTCTTTGCCAACCCATGAAATAATTTCTCCTGTTACAGCAAGTGCACCATTTTTAATAATGGAAAGAGCATTGTCTGCCATGGTGGCAAGATTGCAGTTTATAAAAAGAGTATCAATTTTTTCCGGCAGTAAATTTTGCATATATTGTTCACAATCCAGTATTGAGTATCAAAACTCTTGTTTCCTGTTTCAAGTCTCTTGAAACATATTGATCATGGGAAGCTTAACACCTTTTTTATTGGCAACATCAATTGCAGTTTCATATCCTGCATCTGCATGGCGTATAATACCTGTTCCAGGGTCATTTTGAAGAACTGTGGTAACCCTTTTTTCAGCTTCTTTTGTGCCGTCTGCCACTGTGACCTGGCCTGCATGGAGAGCATATCCAATTCCAACGCCGCCACCGTCATGGAACGAAACCCATGTGGCACCGGATGCAACATTTGTCATGCAGTTTAATAATGCCCAGTCTGCCACAGCATCAGACCCGTCTTTCATGGCTTCTGTTTCCCTGTATGGAGAAGCAACAGATCCGCAGTCCAAATGATCCCTGCCAATAACAATGGGAGCTTTAACTCTGCCGTCTCTGACAAGATCATTAAAAAGCTTGCCGGCCTTTTCTCTCTCGCCATATCCAAGCCAGCATATCCTTGAGGGAAGTCCCATATGCTCTATTTTTTCTTCTGCCATTTTCAGCCACTGGATCATTTTTGTTTTTTCAGGGAAAAGTTTGATAAGTTCCCGGTCTGTTACCTTTATATCTTCAGGATCGCCTGAAAGTGCAGCCCATCTGAAAGGGCCTTCTCCCCGGCAGAAAAGCTCCCTTATATAGGCTGGAACAAAACCGGGGTAATCCATGGCATTATCAACTCCCTGTGTCATTGCCTGTGCCCTAAGATTATTGCCGTAATCAAATGCAATGGCACCTTTTTCTTTCATTTCAAGGATTGCTCTTACATGATCTGCCATGGAGTTTAATGCCATGGTTTTATATTTTTTCGGATCTGTTTTTCTAAGTTTTAATGCTTCATCAAAGGATAACCCCTGGGGAAAATAGCCGTTGAGTTCATCATGGGCACTGGTCTGGTCAGTGATAACATCGGGAATAAAGTTTTTTCCAATCATGTCAGGCAGGACATCAACTATATTTGCACATAGCCCGATGGAAAGAGCTTTCCCTTTTTTTGCAGCGTTTTGCGCCATTGAAATTGCCTCTTCAAGGTTTGTCGCTTCAACATCAAGATATCGTTTTTCAAGCCTTTTTTTTATGCGGGATTTGTCTATTTCAATACATATTGCAATGCCATTTGCCATGGTGACGGAAAGGGGCTGGGCGCCGCCCATACCTCCAAGTCCTGCTGTTACAATAATTTTTCCGGTAAGATCAGAATTATAATGTTTCTGGCCGAGAGCTGCAAAGGTTTCGTATGTACCCTGCAGAATTCCCTGGGTGCCTATATAAATCCAGGAACCAGCTGTCATCTGGCCGTACATGATTAAACCGAGTTTATCAAGTTCATGGAAATAATCCCAGTTTGCCCATTTGGGAACAATATTGGCATTGGCAATAAGGACTCTTGGAGCATGTTCATGGGTTTTCAATACTCCCACAGGTTTTCCCGACTGCACAAGCATAGTTTCATTGTTTTCAAGATCCAGAAGAGTTCTTACAATGGCATCAAAACACTCCCAGTTTCTTGCTGCTTTGCCAAGCCCTCCATAGACAATAAGCTCATCTGGATTTTCCCCGTTATCAGGATCAAGATTATTGCAGAGCATACGCAATGCTGCTTCCTGGTGCCAGCCCTTGCAATGAAGTTGTGTCCCCCTCGGTGCCCTGACAGGGCGGGCAACACCACAGCCGATATTAAGTTCCTGTAATATTTTTTCTTTGTTATTCAAAATTTCCCCTCCTGATATGGTTGACAATTGGTTTTAAATTAGATACTACTTGTCTATACAAGTATAGATATGATGTCAAGTTTTTTTTAACCATTATGTGACTGATATGAATTATTGGCTACACAATATTTTGAAGGGTAAAAATTGACCCAGGGTTACAAGCAAACCATGAAAAAAGACAAACTCACAAATGGT
>QMMT01000486.1 GCA_003647385.1 Deltaproteobacteria bacterium | reverse complement strand
GGGTTGATAATAAAATCTATTTAATTGATGATCTTGATCCATTGGAAAAAAATAAAAAACACACCATTGATGCTGTTATAGATCGTCTGATCATGAAAAAAGGAATTGAGAAACGCCTGACAGATTCTTTAGAACTTGCTCTTTCATTATCTGAAGGGATTGTGATCATACTTGATTTAACGAAAAGAGAAGATATTCTTTTTAGTGAAAAGGCATCCTGTGTTAAGTGCGGGATCAGCTATCCTGAATTTACACCGGCATCCTTCTCATTTAACTCACCCCATGGCGCCTGCCCTGAGTGTGACGGTTTAGGATCCGTTACCCAGTTTGACCCGGATCTGATTGTACCGGATATTGGACTTTCTTTAAGGCAGGGTGCAATCATTCCGTGGACAAACAGGGACTCGGTCCAGTTTATGGAATTTCTTGATGCCCTGGTTACCCACTATAAGGAAGATATTTATAAGCCTTATAAAAAATTATCCCCAAGATTTCAACAGGTGTTGCTTTTTGGCTCTGGTAAAGAAGAAATACCCTTTTATGTTGAGAGAATGGATAAAAAAATTGTTTATAATAAAATTTTTGAGGGTGTGATTCCCAACTTAAAAAGACGGTATCATGAAACCGACTCTATTTATATGCGAGAAGAAATAAAAAAATTCATGAATTTTAAACCCTGCCCTGTTTGCAATGGATCAAGGCTAAATAAGGCATCCGGTTCTGTCAGGGTTGGGGACAAAACCATCTGGGAAGTTACGTCTCTTTCCATACAACACTGTGTTAAGTATATTTCTTCTTTAAATCTGAAAGATAAAGATCACATTATCGCAGATAGAATTATCAAAGAGCTTACCGAAAGGCTGCATTTTTTAGAAAATGTGGGTTTAGAATACCTCACCCTTGGCAGATCGGCCGCAACCCTGTCCGGGGGTGAAGCACAAAGAATCCGCCTTGCCACCCAGATCGGATCTAAACTGACCGGAGTTCTTTATGTCTTGGATGAACCCAGCATCGGGCTTCATCAAAAGGATAATGCAAGGCTGTTAACGACCTTGATGAACCTTCGTGACCTTGGCAATACCGTATTGGTGGTTGAGCATGATGAAGAGACCATCCTTGCCAGCGATCATGTGATTGATATCGGACCGGCAGCAGGGATAAATGGCGGAAAAGTCGTTTTTTCAGGTCCTCCGGAAAAACTTATCAAAAATGAAACTTCTTTAACCGGTCTTTACCTGTCCGGGAAAAAAAGCATTAAAATCCCGAAAAAAAGAAGAAAAGGCAATGGAACATCATTAATAATATACCAGGCAAATTCAAATAACCTTAAGCATATTGATGTCTCTTTCCCTCTAGGATGCTTGACCTGTGTAACCGGTGTTTCAGGATCAGGAAAATCAACCCTTGTTTTAACCACACTTTATCAGATCCTTGCAAACAGGATTAACCGTTCCCGAAAAACTGTTGGAAAGTTTAAAGAGATCAAAGGGCTTGAATATATAGACAAAGTCATTCACATTGATCAGTCTCCCATTGGAAAAACCCCTAGAAGTAACCCTGGTACGTATACCCAGGTATTTAACCATATCCGGGAGCTTTATTCCAAAACCCGTGAGTCAAAAGCCCGGGGGTACAAACCCGGCCGGTTCAGCTTTAATGTTAAAGGCGGCAGATGTGAGGCCTGCACAGGTGATGGTATCATTAAAATCGAGATGCATTTTCTACCCGATGTCTATGTGGCCTGTGATGTGTGCAAAGGGAAACGATACAACAGGGAAACGCTTGATATCAAATATAAAGATAAAAATATTGCCCAGGTTCTGGATATGACCATTAATCAATCCTTCCGATTTTTTGAAAACATCTCATATATAACAAGAAAGCTTGAAACACTTATAGAGGTAGGACTCGGGTATATAAAACTGGGCCAGGCTGCTACAACCTTGTCTGGGGGAGAAGCTCAAAGAATAAAATTAGCAAAAGAACTGACAAAAAGGGGCACTGGAAAAACCATTTATATTCTCGATGAACCTACTACGGGGCTGCATTCAGATGATATTAAAAAATTATTATTTGTTTTGGACAGACTTGTCGATGCAAAAAATACAGTCGTTGTGATTGAGCACAATCTTGATGTCATCAAATGTGCAGATCACATCATCGATCTTGGACCGGAAGGGGGAGATAAAGGCGGAAAAATAGTTGCATTGGGAACGCCTGAAGAAATTGCTGAAAATAAAAAATCCTACACAGGCTATTATCTAAAAAGAATGTTGAATAAATAATATTTAAGACAACGTATATTCACTTCAAAACCCCATGGTAATTTCTTATTCAATAGTGCAGACATCTGTATCACAGGGGCAGGCACCATCAATCTCACAGGCATAAACAATTCTTGATGCCTGATCAAAGGTACTCTTTTTTATCGGCTTAAAAGAAAATTCGGTAATATTTTTTTTTATTATTTTTTTATCAGGCAAATTTTGAAGTCCGGTTGCTGTGACCTTTCCTGAATTGCCGTCAAGAATCTCAGCATCTTCCCCATTTGTAAGAACAACAATCGGAACCTGATAAGGCCTTATTATCCTTGATAGTGCCAGAGTCGAAAGTCGCCTGGTAACAAGGGAACCCGGCGCATATTTAATAATCGATATGATTTTGCCCTGATATTTGACAAGAAAATCAATCTTTATAAGAGCCTTTCTTTGTCCTGCAACGACTTTAAGTGTTATATTGCTTTCAATATCTTTTTTTTCAAACCTGCCCTCTAATACTATCTTTTTAACAATTTCTTGTCGGTATCTTTCATCAAGTGTATCTGTCAACACAGAACCGGTCAAAAAATCTTTCAGTTCTCCAAGAACCAAATGATGCGGATTGCATTGATTTTCCATTCTGTAGTGCCGCCTTGTCTTAAGTTTAAAAATCTATCCGTAAAAAGTGAG
>QMMT01000485.1 GCA_003647385.1 Deltaproteobacteria bacterium | reverse complement strand
ATTTTAAAAATGTTGATAAAATAAAAAATCTTATGGAAAAAGCAGACCTGTTTAAACAAATCTCGATAAACAGTGCCTTAGCCGATAAAAAAACAGATCAAGTGCTTTTTAAATTTACAATACAAATGTCAGAGGCAGCTTCTTGAAAGCAATACTTTACAGCATAAATGCTCTTTTATTAATATCCATTGCCTATATGTGTGTTCAGATATTTTATAAGCATTTTGAAAAAGGTATTTTTCAAGTTGATGACATGACTCCAACAAACATACAGCAGATAAAAAAAACTGAAAGCACAGAAAAAGACGCATTCAAAAATCAGTATAAAAAAATAATAAATCGTAATCTGTTCAATGTATTGCTTGAAAAAAAGGAGATTCAAAAAAATCAAAATCCCATAAAGGATAGTTTTAAAAACCTGAAATCGACTGATCTTGATCTGACCTTATGGGGTACTGTAACCGGTACGATAAAAACTTATGCAGTTATTGAAGACCGGAAAAATAAACTTCAGGCCTTGTATCAAATTGGAGATAAGGTTCAGGGGGCAATCGTAAAAAGAATTTTAAGAGACAAGGTTATCCTTACTTATGATCATCAGGATTATATCCTTGAGAGTGATATAAAACTTGCCCCTGATACACTTTCTGTTACGTAAAAAGAGCCTCTGCCAAAAACCAGGGAAATGATTGTGAATCAATCTGTTATAACTTCATCATTGAATAATATTAATGATTTAAAAAGACAGATAAGAATAAAACCAATTACGGGTGGAGGCAAATCTGATGGTCTCTTACTTTACAGCATAAAGCCGGATTCTTTTTTCCATACTCTGGGCTTAAAAACCGGAGATATCATAAGAAAGGTCAATGGAAACCCCACAAGATCAATCCAGGATGCTGTAAAAATCTATCAAAGCCTTGAAAACCCTGACAAAGTAAAAGTATCGATATTAAGAAATGGGAAAAACCAGGAAATTGTATACCGTGTCAAACCAGACAAATGACCGAACAAAGGGAGATCAAATTACCATGATACGCAACAAAAAACTATTGATAGCAATCTTAAAGAGTTGTTTTATTGGGATTGTTATATGTTTTTTGGTCTCAATATGTACCGCCGGTACTGGTCCTGATCTCCAAAAAAAATCTTTGGATTTTGTCTCAATTGATTTTAATAATGTTGATATCCGGGTATTTATTAAATTTATGAGCAATCTAACCGGGAAAAATTTTATTGTAGACAATCGGATTAAAGGAAATGTGACCATTATATCACCCCAGAAGATCTCTATCAGTGATGCGTACAAAGTGTTTGAATCCGTACTTGATATTCATGGATTTTCAACGGTACAATCAGGTAAAGTTATTAAAATCATCCCTGCTCCCAATGCGAAATCAGACAATATCAATACAAAACTTGCAACAGGCACAGAATTGCCCCGGGATCAGATTGTCACCCGGATAGTCCCCTTAGAATATGCCAGTGCCAACGAGTTAAAAGCACTTTTAACACCGCTTATTCCAAAAGGAAGCATTATTATTTCCTACAGGGATACGAATATGCTGATTGTTACAGCAACACTGTCAAGCATCAAACGATTGTTAAAAATCATTAATACCATTGATATCCAGAGTATTGGCAAAAAAATATCCGTCATTCCCATTCAGTATGCAGATGCCAAAAAGCTGACACTAAGCCTATCCAAAATATTTGCCGCTCGGATTAAAGACAAAAAAAATATTGGGGACAAAAACCTTATTGTTAAATTTGTTGAAGATGAAAGAACCAACTCAATTATTTTACTGGCCAGTAAGGTGGAAACCAAAAGAGTTGAAGAACTGATCAAAATCCTTGATAAACAAATCCCAAAGGGTGGAGAAAGAATACGGGTATATTATCTTGAACATGCCACAGCAGAAAAACTTGCTAAAGTGCTTCAAGATATCCCTGTTAAAAAAGATAAAACTGAGACCGGTCAGCAAAAGATTCCTCTTTTATCTCAAAATATTAGAATCACGGCAGACAAATCAACCAACAGTCTTATCATTATAGCCGACAAGGAAGATTATCCTGTTCTGGAAGAGGTGATAGCAAAGCTTGATATCCCCAGAGCAATGGTCTATCTTGAATGTTTAATCATGGAAGTCAATGTTAACCGGGGATTGACCCTTGGTACTGAATGGCGGGCCGCCGGAGGATATAATAACAATTCAGGTGTTGTTTTGGGCGGATTTGGCGGTACTGGAGATTCCGGATATAGCAATCTTGACGGCATCACTTCTGATGCAACCCTTCCAAAAGGATTTTCCATTGGTGTGCTGGGAAAAAATATCAGTATCGGCGGGTTAACATTTCCTTCTATTCAGGCAGTAATCCAGGCATTTCAAACGGACAAGGATGTCCAGATTTTAGCCACTCCACAGGTGCTGACCACCGAAAATGAAGAAGCAATTATAACTGTGGGTAAAAATGTTCCATATCAGACAAGGTCGACAGCGGATTCTGGTGTGGAAACCTATAATTCATTTGAATATAAAGATGTTGGTATTACGCTTAAAATCACTCCCCAGATAAGCAAGGGAAGGCTTGTCAGGCTGAATATTTTTCAGGAACTCACCAAATTAGACAGTGCCAATACATCCAGCCCGGACAGGCCCACAACATTAAAACGAAAAATTGAAACCAGTATCATTGTCGAGGACACTCACACGGTTGTCATCGGCGGACTTATTGATGAAATCTTAACCAAAACTCAAACCAAGGTTCCTTGTCTTGGGGATATTCCAATTTTAGGCTATGGATTTAAAACAGTATCCACAGGAGAAGGTAAAACTAATTTATTTGTCTTTTTAACACCAAGAGTTGTCCAAAATCCCTTGGAGGCAACAAAAATATATAAGGAGAAAAAATCTGAAATTGAATTAATCCAAAAAGGAGCTATCAATTTATT
>QMMT01000484.1 GCA_003647385.1 Deltaproteobacteria bacterium | reverse complement strand
TGTCAAAGAAGATATTATTGATAATATTGCCATGTTCCTTGGAGCTAAGGGCAAGGAAGCTGCTGAAGGCAAAAAGATTATGGAAATGACAGGATCTCTTGTTAAAAGATACCAGGTCAATGTGCTTGTGGATCGAAGACGGGAAAAAGGGGCGCCGGTTGTATTTGAGCCAAACCCCAGTTTTCATAATCTTTTTGGGAAAATTGAAAAAAAACCGGTTGCAGGATCTTTTGAAACAGATTTTACGATGGTTCAGGCCGGTTCCCTGTTAAAGGCCAATAACGGCTATCTTGTTCTTAATATTGAACCGCTGTTAATGGATCTTGCCGTCTGGGAATCTTTGAAAAGAACATTACAGGATTCAACGCTTCGGATTGAAGATATGCCGGGTCAGGCAGATTACGGCATGCCCTCATTAAAGCCTGCTCCCATACCGTTGAATGTAAAGGTGATCCTTGTCGGCGGGTATGAACCCTTCAGGATGCTGCAGGGCAGGGATTCTAAATTTAATAAAATATTTAAAGTCAGGGCGGATTTTGATTATGAAGCACAATTTTCAGATGAGAATGGTTACAATTATGCCCGATTTATTGCAAGGGTCTGTGAAAAAGAGAACCTGCTGAGTTTTACACCGGATGGTGTGTGGGCAGTGATTGAATATGGAAACAGGATGGTGGCAGACAGCCGGAAACTTTCCCTTAGATTCGGTCAGATTTTAAGTGTACTTAAAGAAGCAGATTATTGGGCTCAAAAAGATAATGCCCTGGTGGTTTCTGAAAAATATGTGGCGCAGGCCGTTAACCAGCATCGGTTTCGTTATAATCTTTACGAAGAAAAAGTATTAGAACAATTTGATGATCAATCGGTTCTGATTGATGTGAAAGGAAAAGTAACAGGCCAGGTGAATGCGCTTGCTGTCTATGATATGGGTGAAATTGCCTTTGGAAGACCTACACGGATAACAGCAGAATCCTATATGGGGAAACCCGGAATTATTAACGTGGAGCATGAATCTGATCTTTCAGGTCAGACCCATGATAAAGGGGTCATGATTGTTGCAGGTTTCCTTGGCAGAATGTTTGCACAAAATTATCCATTAAGTGTGAGTATCAGCATTACGTTTGAGCAAAGCTATGATGGTGTTGACGGTGACAGTGCTTCTTCTACTGAGTTGTATGCGGTTCTTTCCAGCCTGTCGGGTATTCCTATCCGACAGGAAATTGCCATGACCGGATCTGTAAATCAAAAAGGTGAGATCCAGGCCATTGGCGGCGTGAATGAAAAAATCGAAGGATTCTATGATATCTGTGTAAAAAAAGGACTGACAAAACGTCAGGGCGTTATGATCCCGTTTCCCAATGTAAAAAATCTTGTTTTAAGAGGCGATGTTGTTCAAGCCATTGAAGAAAAAAAGTTTCATCTTTACAAGATTAGAACTATTGAAGAGGGGATTGAAGTTCTTACCGGTGTTAAGGCAGGCCATTGTGATTCAAACGATTGTTATCCTGAAGATACTGTTTTTGGCAAGGTTCAACAAAAATTGAAGCGGTATCATGAGCTGTCCATTCGCTATGCAAAATAGGGTGCTTTTATGTTAAAAAAATAAATGAATCTGAAGCATAACCTTAAATTTGGAGTTGTTTTATGCATCATCAAAAATCACTGGTTCTGACTGTGGATGATAAACCTCAGAATCTTCAGTTCCTTGGAAAACTTTTGTCTGATAACGGGTATGAAGTGGGGGTAGCCCAAAGCGGCCAACAGGCTTTAAATTTTGTAAGAAAGAACGAACCTGATTTGATTCTGCTGGATATCATGATGCCGGACATGGACGGGTATGAAGTGTGCAAACGATTAAAAGAGGATTTTAGTGCAAAACACATTCCGATTATTTTTGTTACCGCTAAGACAGATCCGGAAGCTATCATAAAAGGATTTGATATGGGTGGGGTTGATTATGTTACCAAACCATTTAATTCTGCTGAATTGCTTGCCAGGATAAAAACTCATATTGAATTAAGGACATTGCGTGGGCTTCTTCCCATGTGTTCCAAATGTAAAAAGATCAGGGATGATAAAGGGTTTTGGGAACGGGTGGATTCATACATTGAGGAACATACCCAGGTTACTTTCAGCCATGGGATCTGCCCGGATTGTCTGGTTGATCTTTATGGGGATAAAGAGTGGTTTAGAAACAAAAAATAACACCTGTTTGATTGCTTTATTAAAGTTGTGCCTTATGTTATAAAAACTTGAATTAAAAATTGATATTTGGAGTAAATATGAGCAAAGTAATCGCAATGGCCGGAAAGGGTGGTGTTGGGAAAACAACCGTTTCAGCACTGGTAACCCGATATTTTACAAAACATAAGAATGAGCCGCTTCTTGCAATTGATGCAGATCCCAACAGCAACCTGGGAGAAACCCTGGGGCTTGCAATTGAAAAAACAGTGGGCGATATCCGTGAAAATTTCATGAAAGATCCCCAGGGAATCCCCTCGGGTATGGATAAGATGTTGTATCTTGAAATGCTCATGAACCAGGTGCTGATTGAGGAGAAGACCTTTGATCTCCTGGTGATGGGAAGACAGGAAGGCCAGGGATGTTATTGCATGGTAAATAATATTCTCAACCGGTTTGCCGACGAGCTGGAAAAAAATTATAAATATCTTCTTGTGGATAATGAAGCCGGCATGGAGCATTTAAGCCGAAGGACCAGCGGCAAGGTGGATATCCTGCTCATGGTTACCGACTATGCGCTAAGGGGGCTTCGCGCTGTGGGAAGAATCAATGAAATGTTAGGGGACCTTAAGCTGGATGTGAAACATAAGGGCCTGATTGTCAATCGGGCACCGGAAACGCTTAGTAAAGCATTTTTAGATGAGGTTGAAAAAATCGGGGTTCCCATCCTGTGTACCATACCCAATGACAATAATCTTCTTGAGTTTGATATG
>QMMT01000483.1 GCA_003647385.1 Deltaproteobacteria bacterium | reverse complement strand
CTTTTTAAGCAGATCAAAAAAATCTGTAAAAAAAATCAAGGGTTTTACCTGACCGGATATCCTATGAAAAAATGGCGGAAAGGTAGGTTTTCAGACCCCTATATGAGGGATGCCCTAAATGATTTCGGAGTATTGATCGATACCCTTGAGGCTTCGGTTACCTGGGACCACATCCATGAGCTGTATCATTCCGTTAGAACCCATATCAAAGAACATCCCCATGCGACTATCTGCATGACCCATGCATCCCATTTTTATGCCCAGGGAACCAACCTTTATTTTATTTTTATTACAAAGATGCAGGATGTTGATGAGTTCAGATTTTTTCAGCGCAGTATTATAGAAAAAATTGAAGAAAATTTTGGGTCATTAAGCCACCATCACGGGGTGGGAAGAATGATGGCACCTTTCATGGAAAAGCATCTGGGAAAAAATCAGTTGGAGATACTGCGGGCCTTAAAAAATCATTTTGATCCCCATAATATCATGAATCCGGGCGGACTGGGGTTATAATTTGAATATGATATAAAAAAGGAGACATTATTGGAAAAGAAAGTACATTACGGATGGATTGTAATTGTCATGGGACTTCTTACCACTGTTGCTGCACATGGTTTCGGGCGGATGGCTGGCGTTATTCATGGTACATTCTGGGAACGATTGTCCTGGTGGTAGCCGTTATTGTATTTTCCTTTTTACGTAATCAGCCCGAGGACAAGGGATTACTTCCAGTGGGGCAGGAAGAAAAAGATGAAAATCAAAATTCATCATCAAAAAATACAGTCTCCTCTCTGGACTGGACCACAGTTTACCGGATGAAGGCACTCTGGTATCTGGGACTTGTCTATTTTTTTACGGACTGTCCTATATTATTTATATCGTTTATGCAGTATTCAAATTTGAAGCCGGTTTTTATTTGTCTGCCTTTCTTTTTGGTATGACCGCATGGAGCATTCCAACCATTATGGCAGTCACAGCTGGAGATCTCGTAGGTCCCAGGCTGGCACCTGCAGGGCTGGGGTTTGTAACACTTTTCTTTGGAATTGGCCAATCCATAGGCCCGGCTCTGGGAGGTTATCTTGCAGATGTGAGCAAGTCTTTTACACTTTCGTTTCTTGTCGCCGGCGCATTATCGCTTGTGGGTATGATACTCTCATTTTATTTAGAAAAACCGGCTAAAATATAGGAGAAATACATGAATGACAAGATCCCTCACCATGTCATCAATGAGCACATTCAAAATGATGCATTTGCCAATTACCTTGGGGCGAAAGTGAAGATTATTAAACCCGGTCACAGCCGTGTTTCTCTTATCATTAATGATAATATGACCAATTTCCATGGCATGACCCATGGCGGTATTATTTTTTCTATCAGTGACATGGCATTTGCAGCCGCATGCAATTCCCACGGAAAAGTTGCGGTTGCCCTGAATGTGAGTATCTGTTTTTTAAAACCCAGTTATTCGGGAGATCATCTGATTGCCGAGGCTAAAGAGGAGCATAATGGCAGGCGAACGTCACTATATACTGTTAACATATATAATGAAGCCACTGGTGAGCTAATAGCAAAAAGTCAGGATCAGGCATATAGAAAGAACAAATGGTTTGAGCCCCTCACATGATTTTGCCGATTGTTTTTCTTCATTTGTATCAGTATAGTGGAGTATAGCAGCGTATCATACAATCAATCTTATAGCAGCGAGGGCAAAATGGACTTAAAAACCATAACCATTGAAAATCCGGATGAATTGAATTTTATTCTCGGTCATTCCCATTTTATAAAAACGATTGAGGATATCCATGAGGCCATTATCTGCACAGTACCCAATGCTAAATTTGGTGTGGCGTTCTGTGAGGCATCCATGGAGTGCCTTGTCAGATACAGTGGTACAGATGAGGAAATGATAGAACTGGCAAAGAAAAATGCATTTGAACTTTCAGCCGGCCACACATTTATTGTTTTTATGAAAGATATGTTTCCCATCAATGTTCTCAACACCATTAAAAATGTACCTGAAGTTGCCAGGATTCATTGTGCAACTGCCAATCCTGTGCAGGTGATTCTTGCCCAGACAGATCAGGGCAGGGGAATTCTTGGCGTTATAGACGGATTTTCATCAAAGGGTATTGAGACGAAAGAAGATATTGAGAAAAGAAAAGGATTTTTGAGAATGATAGGTTATAAACAATGATGGAGATGTAGCCCAGGGAAAAGACAGGATTTGTTAAATATGAAAAAAGACGGTGGATTAATCATAAATTGGCAACTTCATCACCTGATCTTACCGGACATAGAGGGTTTCGAAGAAGAATTTTTAGCTACTTTCCCCGGAGTTTTGCTTAACCCTGGACCCATGAAGTTCAGTGGTACGGTTGTTGAAGATTCAGCCGGTAGGTATAAACCTGGCTGGCACATGATCTCATCTTATATCTGTTCAATTGATCGGGAAAGAGGGGTTATTGAAACAATGAATACCATTTACAAGGTTATAGATGAGGGCAATGATGAGTTGCCGGATATGGGTAACAATATTTTAAATGTTTTTTATTGAAAGAGATGCTTGAAATTTTCAGATGCCACACACTTGACTGCTCCCACAATGGGGCATATTTTAACAGAATGAATCGACACCTTCAAAATAACAATGGAGAAAACAAAGGTACTCAAGCGTTGCAGCTTGCTGAACTCATTATTGATAACAGTCCTGCCATACTGTTCCGCCGCCTTGCTGCAGATGATCCAAAGCAGCGTAAGATGGTTTATGTTTCTCCCAACATATCACGCTTCGGTTACCAGGCAGAAGATTTTCTCAATGACACAATTATGTTTCGTGATATCGTGTACCCTGGAGACTCGAAGAGAACTTTGAAGGAAATCAAAAAATTTGTGGAAAAGAACATTGAAACCTATACGCAGATCTATCGTATAATCACAAGGTCTGGAGAGGTGCGTTGGGTGGAAG
>QMMT01000482.1 GCA_003647385.1 Deltaproteobacteria bacterium | reverse complement strand
TCCGGGTGCAGCCCTTCAGGCCTTAACAGGCGTGAAGGGCTTTTTTGTTTTTAACGGATGTTCCAGAAGAAAATGCAACAAAATCGTTTTAATATCATATAAAATTAATAGGTTGGTGTGATTTTTGATCAGATATATGTAGCCACTAAAATAATATAATATTTTAAAATAAACCTTGACATACTTAATTTTATAATATATTAATGTAGCCATTATGTACGTTGACGCGTCAAAAAGCCATGGTAAATACACCCGCTTTCTCTTACGAGAAAATTATCGCCAAGGCGGTAAAGTTAAGCATCGTACTATCGCAAATCTTTCACACTGTTCAGTTGAAGAAATTGATGCAATCAAGCTTGCACTGAAACATAAAAAAAATTTGGAAGAACTTGTTTCTTTATCAGACATAACGCTGCACCAGGGGTGTTCAATAGGTGCAGTCTGTCTGGTTTATGATATTGCACGCCAGATTGGGATACATAAAGCACTTGGCCCTTCCCGGGAAGGGAAGCTTGCCCTTTGGCAGGTTATTGCCCGTGTTATTGATCAGGGTTCACGATTATCAGCGGTCAGATTAGCTGGCAGTCATGCCGCATGCGATATATTGGGCCTGAATGTATTTAACGAAGATGATTTGTACAACAATCTTGACTGGCTGGCCAAAAAACAGGGGGCGATAGAAGATCGTCTGTTTACCGGCACGTATACGGATAAAAAGCCAGAGCTGTTTTTATATGATGTGACGAGCAGTTATCTTGAAGGCACGTGCAATGAACTTGGGGCCTTTGGTTACAACCGTGATGGCAAAAGAGGAAAACGCCAAATCGTAATAGGCCTTCTATGCGATGAATGGGGAAGGCCGATATCGATAGAAGTCTTTAAGGGCAATACCAATGATACAAAAACATTTTATTCTCAGGTTAAAAAGGTTTCCAAACGTTTTGGTAATAGCGAAATAACTTTCGTTGGAGACCGGGGGATGATCAAGGGGCCTCAGATTAAGGAAATTAAAAAAAATGCATTTCATTATATCACGGCCATTACCAAAGAGCAGATCAAAACATTATTAAAACAGGGTTCCATACAGCTTGAGTTGTTCGATGAAAAAATTGCGGAGATTGAAGATAACAAAAAAAATGTTCGTTATATACTTCGCCGCAATCCGATGAGGGCTGAAGAGATCAAGATGTCCCGTGACAGTAAACTGTTGTCTCTTGAAGGTTTGGTGGCAAAACAAAACGAATATCTTGCAGAACATCCCCGGGCGCAAGTAGGCATAGCATTTCGAAAGGTCAAAGAACGTGCTGCGAAATTAAGAATTTCAAGCTGGATAATAGTTGCAGCAGGAGAACGAGATATTTCAATCAAGATTGATGAAGATGTATTGGCGGAAGAATCAAAGCTTGATGGATGCTATGTGCTGACAACAGATTTAAAGAAAGATGTGAGCAAAGAGATAATACATACACGCTATAAAGATCTGGCTAAAGTTGAATGGGCATTTCGAACCAGCAAAACTGCAGAGTTGGAGATGCGTCCGATTCACGTGAGGTTAGCTGGTCGGACAAGAGGCCATGCTTTAGTTGTGATGTTGGCATACCGAATTGTGCAGGAATTGGCAGACAGGTGGCAAAATATCAACTTAACAGTCCAAGAAGGGATAAACGAATTGTCACAGGTCTGTGCAATAGAAATGCGTATTAACAATAAGCCATTTTGTAACAGGATTCCGGAGCCCAGAGCTTCGATAAAGGTCTTGCTAAAAGAAGCTGATGTTCGTCTTCCTGAAGTTTTTTCAGCCAGCGGGAAAAAAGTAGCCACCAGGAAGAAGTTAACTGATCGTCGAAAAAATAACTAACAATCAGATGGTTAGGCTTGGGTTGGCTGTCTCAAAATCTTGGAACATCCGATTTAACATATAGCACGAGGTGAGGCATGAAAAAAGAGCAACTCATGTTAAATGCGATTCTCAATACCATTGAAGACGGTATTTACGTTATTGCCCAGGATTATACGGTGGAATTTATGAATCTGAAAATGGTTGAGATGTTCGGCGATGGTGTCGGTAAGAAATGCTATCAGGTGATTAACGACAGCAAAACTCTATGTCCATGGTGCCGTTCCACGCAGACATTTAAAGACGACCGTCTTAACTGGGAATTGTATGTGCCGAAAGTCGATAAAACTTTTATGATAACGGAATTGCCGCTTAAAAATCCGGATGGCACCGTCTCTAAAATGAGTATTTACCGTGATATTACCTTGAGAAAACAGCGGGAAGCCAAATTAAAAGCCTCTGTGGAGGGATACCGAACGTTGTTCGAGCATGTGGCTGTGGGTGTTTATATCAGTACCAAGGAAGGCAAGTTTCTCGACGCAAATCAAGCTCTGTTAGATATGCTGGGGTATTCGAGCAAAGAGGAATTTTTAAATATGGATATCGTGAAAGACCTGTATCTTTTTCCCGAGGATCGGTTGAGGTTTCAGGAAATGATCGAACGGGACGGCAAGGTCATTGATTATGAAGTGCAATTTAAGCGCCGTGACGGCAGCCCGATTCCTGTTTTGCTCACCAGCCATGTCCGGTATGACCACCTGGGGAATGTTATCGGCTATGAAGGGATCAATGTTGATCAATCTCATCGGTACCAGATGGAAAGAAAGCTCCGGGAAGCACATGATTTTATGAATAAGATTATTCAAAATGCCCCCAATCCCATCATGGCGGCGGACTTAAAAGGTAATATCATTATCTGGAACCGTGCGGCGGAAGAAACAATGGGTTATCCGGCGGATGAAGTGATCGGTAAAATGAACATCACAAAAGTCTATCCGGATGATATGGCATATGAGATTATGAAAATGATCCGCAGTCCGGAGCATGGCGGTGTCGGTATTTATCGCTCCCAGCCGGCCCTTTATGTTCGTCAGGACGGCAAAAAGATCGACGGAAGTCTTTCTGCCACC
>QMMT01000481.1 GCA_003647385.1 Deltaproteobacteria bacterium | reverse complement strand
CTACTAAGGTATGGAAAATTTCCCGACTATGGAGAATTTCCATACTTCCGGTTCGATGATTTTAGAGATCACACCGATATAACCGATTGTAATATAAGTATTTTTAATAATTCAACAAGCCTGGCACGTCAATTGCTCTTAACGTAATTTAAGTTTGTATGATTAAAAAATAAAAAAAGGAGCTATCATGACAGAAAAAATACAACTATCAGGACTTTGTATCAATTGTTTAAATGCAGATGAATGCCGCTATCGTACAAATCACACAAGACCCATTATTTTTTGTGAAGAGTTTACATGTACTGAACCGTTAAGATCAAAAAGAAATACTGTCAAGGAAATTTCAGAAGTTGAGAATTCAATAAATTCCTCAGTAAAAGGACTTTGTAGCAATTGTGAAAATATTGAAACTTGTAATCTGCAAAAAACAGATGACACTGTAATTAATTGTGAAGAATACAGATAACTAAAAGGAAAAAATTATGAACGCATATACGAATAATATTTTGGAAATGCTCAATGGAAAATACCCCTGGGAAAAAGAATATATTCAATCCGTATCAGAAGTTTTCAAATCCATTGCACCGGTGCTTGATTCTAATCTGGAGTATCAAAGCAATCGGATACTTGAGCAATTGGTCGAACCGGATCGGTCCATCAGTTTCAGGGTTCCCTGGAGAGATGATCAGGGGCAGGTTCAGGTCAATACAGGACATCGCGTTGAGTTTAATAATGTGCTGGGTCCCTATAAAGGCGGGCTTCGATTCCATGCTTCTGTTACCTTAAGTATTATCAAGTGTCTCGGATTTGAGCAGATTTTTAAAAACGCATTGACAGGTCTTCTTTTAGGCGGTGGAAAAGGTGGATCTGATTTCAACCCAAGGGGCAGGTCAGATAATGAAATAATGAACTTCTGCCAAAGTTTCATGCTGGAACTTTCACGGCATATCGGTGCATCCACTGACGTTCCAGCTGGTGATATCGGAGTGGGAACACGGGAAATCGGTTATCTTTTTGGGATGTATCGCAGAATGACCAAATCTTTTAAAGGGGTATTGACAGGAAAGGGCATTTCATGGGGCGGGAGTTATCTAAGGCCCGAGGCCACAGGATATGGTGTGGTCTATTTTGCTGAAGAGATGTTGAAAAATGTAAATGATAATATTGAAGGCAAAACCGTGACGGTTTCCGGTTTTGGCAATGTGGCATGGGGTGTTGTAAAAAAGGTCAATGAGCTTGGCGGTAAAGTTATTACACTTTCAGGGCCTGATGGATTTATCCATGATCCTGATGGAGTTACCGGCGAAAAAGTCGACTATATGCTGAGACTCAGATTGAGTGGAAATGATGTTGTAAAAGATTATGCAGATCACTTTAAGGTGAACTTTTATCCGGGCAAACGGCCCTGGATAATTCCGTGTGATATTGCTTTTCCCTGTGCGACACAAAATGAACTTGACCTTGATGATGCAAAGGCTTTAGTTAAAAACAATGTTAAATGCCTTGTGGAGGGAGCCAATCTGCCCGTGACTCTGGAGGGAATGGAATTTCTGGAAAATGCAGATATCTTTTATGCCCCGGCAAAGGCATGCAATGCAGGTGGGGTTGCCTGCTCCTGCTTTGAAATGGCTCAGAATGCCAACTTTATGAACTGGACGGAAAACGAGGTTGATACACGACTTCACCAAGTGATGAAGCATATTCATGACCAGTGTTATGAAACATCCTATGAGTTTAATAAAAAAGGCAATTATGTGTTTGGAGCAAATGTTGCCGGATTCCGGCGAGTAGCAGATGCAATGCTGGACCAGGGATTGTCCTGATCTATATTGACTTTTATTAAATGTTGTGTATTTTTCTTTTTTATATTCCATTAATTCTATACCAAAAATGAAGGTGTAGAATTGATGGAAGAGACATCATAATGGGCAAAAAAAGATATAAATGGAAACGACGGACATCATAGTTGAGAAACAAAAAAAAGAGATTAAAAAAAGAAAAAAGAGAGAGATATATATTTATATATCTTACGTTTCTATTTTGCTCTTGCTATTTCTTTAACTGCTTCAGGGTTAGCAAGCGTTGAAATATCACCAACATCCTGCCCTAATGCCTTTGAACGGATAACACGACGCATTATTTTACCACTACGAGTCTTTGGTAAATCATTGACAAACCATATCTCATCAGGACGAGCTATTTTACCCATCTCATTCCCAACATGTTCACGTAGTTCTTTCCGTAACTCCTCACTAGGCGCAGCATCTTTCTTAAGAACCACATACGCTGTAATAGCCTCACCCTTGAGTGAATGTGGTTTACCAATGACTGCTGCCTCTGCAACCAACGGGTGACTTACAAGCGCGGATTCAACCTCTGAGTTACCTATTCTATGACCAGATACGTTAAGAACATCATCAGCTCTACCCTGAACCCAGAAATACCCATCTTCATCCTTCCTGGCAACATCTCCTGCGAGATACACATTTTTGAATTTACTCCAATAGGTTTTTTCATATCGTTCAGGGTTTTTGTAGATACCACGAAGCATACCTGGCCATGGATGAGTAAGAACCAAGTTTCCACCAGCATTTTGAACTGGTTCACCTTGCTCATTATAGACATCTGCAGCTAAACCAGGTAATGGTTTTGTCGCTGAACCAGGTTTCAACGGTGTAATCGGTAAAGGTGAAATAATAAAGTGACCTGTCTCAGTCTGCCACCAGGTATCCATAATCTGACAACGTTCATTACCAATATGTTTATAGTACCATATCCAAGCCTCTGGGTTTATAGGCTCACCAACTGAACCTAGAAGCCGAAGAGAACTAAGATCATGTTTCTTAACCCATTCCTCACCATATTTCATAAACAAACGTATACTAGTTGGAGAAGTATAAAGAAGTGTTACATTATATTTTTCAATAATCTGCCACCATCTATCAGGCTCTGGATAATTAGGCGCGCCTTCATAAAT
>QMMT01000480.1 GCA_003647385.1 Deltaproteobacteria bacterium | reverse complement strand
TGAAGGCAGTTGCCCTTGCCTATAAACAACTGCTGCTTGATTCCGGAGTTCAACTCATTGAGTCTCCTGTTGATCAATTGTTTCTGGCCATTGATCAGGTCTTTTCCTCCTGGGAATCCAAAAGGGCAAAAGATTACCGGAGAATTATGGGGATATCCGATGATTGGGGAACGGCTGTTACGGTTCAATCCATGGTGTTTGGGAATCTGTCCCGACAGTCAGGATCAGGTGTGGTATTCAGCCACAGCCCCAGGCTTCCGGGAGATACGATACGGCTCTGGGGGGACTTTACCATTGGCAATCAGGGAGAGGATGTGGTGTCCGGGCTGGTAAAAACCCTTCCCATTTCAGAAGTCCAGCGGGAATTGGAAGAACGTGATTCCAAGATAAGCCTTGAGGAAAGTTTTCCCCACATATATTCGCAATTGAGAAAAGTGGTGAATCGTCTGGTGTATGATGAAGGATGGAATCCCCAGGAAATTGAGTTTACCTTTGAGGGAGAAACCCAAAGCGATTTGTTTATCCTTCAGGCAAGGGATATGTCTTTACGGGATAGAAAAAAGATTGTGGATTTTGATGTGAGCCCGGAAACCCTTGATAAAGCATATCTTGGTCAGGGAATCGGTGTCAGTGGCGGCGCCATGCATGGCAGAATCGTTTTTTCTTTAGAAGAAATTGACGCCTTTAGAAAGAGTGATCCTGATACAAGCTTGATCTTATTGAGAAATGATACGGTTCCGGATGATATCCTGGAAATTGATGCGGCAGACGGGATTTTAACTGCCAGGGGAGGGCTAACCTCCCATGCGGCTGTGGTGGCATATAATCTTAACAAAACCTGTGTGGTGGGGTGCGAAAATCTTGTTTGCAATGAACCGGCAAAAAAGTGTATGCTTAATGAGATCAAAATGGTTACAGGGGATTATATTAGTATTAACGGGCGGAAAGGCTCGGTATATAAAGGCGTAATTAAAATCAATCAAATAAAAAATAGTGAAAAGTAAGGAAATTAAAATGAATACAAAAAGCTCTATGACACTTGGAATTAACGGACTGGGAAGAATAGGGAAGCTGTCTTTGTGGCATCATGCGGGCAGAAAATATTTTGATACCATTGTGATTAACGTGGGTCGGGAAGTGGGCCGGTCTTTCCAGGATATTATTCATTATTTAGAAAGAGATACCACCTATGGAAGGTTGGATTCGTTTCTTTACGGCTACCAGGCAAAATCGGTTATCAGCAATGTTGATGAAGAAAATGCATCCTTGAATATCAATGGTGTAAAAGTAAAGATACTGCAAAAGTATAGAAATCCAAAAGATATTGAATGGGCAGAGCATAATGCCAAAATAGTCGTGGACACAACCGGACAGTTTTTAGATCCTTCCCTTGGGGCAGATGCAGCCAGGGGCTCTATCCGGGGCCATATTGAAGCGGGTGCTCAAAAAGTAATTGCCTCGGCCCCTTTTAAGCTTAAAGAAGGTGTGGCAATGCCTGAAGATGCCGTGACAACTGTTATGGGGATAAATGACGGCGATTATGACCCGGTAAAGCACGTCATTATTTCCAATGCTTCCTGTACCACCACCTGTCTGTCCCATATGATCAAGCCATTACTGGATTATTTTGGTATTGAGAGAATCCTTTCTGCTTCCATGGCAACGGTGCATGCTGCCACAGGGTCACAGCAGGTGCTGGACCGTCTGCCTAAACAAGCTGCCAAGGATTTACGGAAAAACAGGTCCATCATGAATAATATTATTCTGACCACAACCGGGGCTGCAAAAGCACTACAGCTAGTTATACCGGAAATGTCAACCATAGGGTTTATTGCAGAGTCTGTCAGGATTCCGACTGCCACGGGCTCTTTGATTATTCTGGTGATGAATTTTCAGGAAGAGCTGAATAAAAAACCGATTCGAAGAGGTATGATTAACTCGATTTATGAAACTGCATCAAAGACCAATACAAACGGATACCTGATGTACACCAATAAGCAGAATGTTTCCTCTGATATTATCGGAACACCAAAGGCAGCCGCTGTTATTGAAGGGCATGAAACCCATACGCGTACCGGTGCCATCAATATTAACCTTGAGCATGTACGCGGTATCGATAAAAATATACTGGATATGATCAAAGATCAGGTCACCAGCATCCAGGTTACCCAGGCGGTAATTTATGGATGGTATGATAATGAAATGGCAAGCTATGTCAATATGCTGGGCGACAGGATCGTTTCCATTGCCGAAGCAATGCATTAGAATTTTACGATATGGTTTTTTTTCTGTTCTCCTGATAAGTGTTTTGTTTTTTTCAACATCTTTGAGCAATGCAGGAGAAAAAAGTTTGCCGTTTTCTATTGGTGAAGAAATTAAGTATACGGTCAGCTGGGAAATGGTCAGAGCCGGAGAGGCAAGTTTTAAGATTCTCCCCTTTACAAAAATCAATGGAGAAAAAGCATATCATTTCAAACTTGAGGTAAAATCAAATCGGTATATTGATATGTTTTACAAGATCCGGGACCGGCACGAAGGATTCACAGACTATGAGGTTACACAGTCATTTTTGTATAAAAAGACACAATCGGGAAAAGATAGAAGACAAGTAAAAGTTCGATTTGACTGGGAAGACAAAACCGCCACCTATTCCAACTTCGGCAACAAAAGAGATCCGATTACGATCCCTTTGAATACCTTTGACCCGATTTCAACTTTTTATAAGATGCGAACCTTGAATTTTAAAACCGATCAAATCCTCTCCTTTCCTGTGACCGATGGGAAAAAGTATTTTACACAGAAAGGCCGGGTAATCAAAACCGAAAAAATAACCATACCTTCCGGAACCTTTGACACATATCAGCTGGACGTTCAGGTTAATCATTTTTCAGGTGTATTTAAAAAGAGTGAAAATCCAACGGTAAAACTCTGGGTCACGGCAGATAATAGAAAAATTCCTGTAAGAGTAAAGGTAAAAG
>QMMT01000479.1 GCA_003647385.1 Deltaproteobacteria bacterium | reverse complement strand
CTTTGGCAGCTGCATGGGCACTTCTTTCCCATTGAAGGACCAGGGACTTGTTTTCCTTTAAATGACAGGTGATGCATTTTTTGTTCATTTCAATGTTTTTCGAATTTTTTACATCAAAGGATGCTTCAGTCAATGCGAATGCAGCCCCTGCTGTAAAAACAGATACAATCATAAAAATTAGTAATGACCTTATAACAGTCATATTAAATCCCTCCCAAAATTTAAGTTAGAATGCAAAAATATAAAACGCTTTTGCACCGCCTCACCACTTGCCTGCATCACCTCCTTTCATAAGTTTAACTTTATGTATGTTAACAGTTACTTTACGTTTGTCTCACTGTCGGGTGTCCAGAATGGAAAGATTTTGCTCAATACAAAAAGGATGATAAACGGGATAGCCATGACAATGATCACGGCAAGTATTCCCTCCTTGTCAAACCATTCGGGATGAAATTCGGTATAACCTCTTGCGCTCTTGCTCATGAGCTGACCGCCGATCACAACGTTCCATCGCATGATCAATACCTGTAGCAGCAGGACCGCCGAAACAGCGGCTGCCATAAAATTATAAATAAAATCTTTTATCTTAAAAAAAATCATGACACCAAGAACAAATAAGGGAACCACTGAACAGATCTTAACCTGCCACAGCCAGAAGGAACTTGCTAAGGGACCATTTAAAAGCCCTTCAACCATGTGGTGGTACCCGGATTTCAAATAAGAATGGGAAAATACCTCCAGCATTTCAAAAGTAAATGCCATAATGAAAAAGAGCGTCAGCGTTTTAACGCATGTTTTGATACAATTATGATCAATGGATCGTCCCTTTACTTTGCGGATGACAATATAGGCCAGGATAATGGCGGATATACCGGAGACACAGGCAGAAAATAAAAAAATCACCGGCATCAGCGGCGTTGACCATGTGGGATTGGCCTTGACCCCCCCGAAAATAAACCCCACATATCCGTGAAGGACCACAGCAATGGGAATCCCGATACCCACCAGGAACCGAATGATTTTTTGATCAAGCTTACGGGCCCCTTCTGAAACATCAATACTGTCAAAGGTCAAAGCCCGGTACAAAAGCTGAAGCCAGCCTTTTGAGGTGGCCCTTAATTCCACAAGATCTTCCCGGTAGACAAAAAGCACAATAAAGACAACGACTCCCATGGACACGGCATAGATATATCCAAACCCGGCCATGGCTGAACTGGGGCTGGGGGTTAAGAGCATGTTAAGGTTTCGTTCAGGCCGTCCAAGATGGAGTAAAAGTGGCAGGGTAGCAATGGCCAGGAACGCCAGGGCAAACAAAAGAGAAAACCTTGCAACGGGGCGCAGACTTTTGACATCAAAGAGATAATAAAGCGCTGCAATGATAAAGGCGCCGTCCACATGGCCCGTGATATACGGATATAAAACTATCATCATACTCCAGTGAACATGGAGATCATTGGGAAAGACATAATTGGAAACAAGCATGGCTGCTGAACTGTGAGCATCCATCAGATCACCTCCCTTCTGGCACCTTTATAATAGAGTGCGGGAAAGGTCCCCATTTCCTTTTTAAGAACCGTCAGAACGCCAGGGCCTTTCAAGATTTTATAGACTTCAGATGTTTCGTCTTTCATGGAACCAAATTTTCTGGCCCCTGTGGGGCAGACCTCGACACAGGCCGGCAACAGCCCTTTTCTGACCCTGTGGTAACACCAGGTGCATTTTTCCGCAGTCTTTGTAATTGGATTTAAGAATCGGACGGAGTAGGGGCAGGCCTGAATACAATAGGCACAGCCAACACACCGTTTTTCATCCACAAGAACAAATCCGTCAGGTGATATAAAAGTGGCTCCCACCGGACACACCTGGACACAGGGTGCTTCCTTGCACATATTACAAAGCTTGGGCACAAAAAAAGTGTCCCTTATTTCTTCGTCAATATCTGTTCTGGGATGCTGGTATCCGTCCAGACCGCCATGGGGACTGTCCACATAAATATTGTCGCTGAATCCTTTGACATACCGTTCTACCCAGGTTCGATAATTGCCATCGGGAACATTGTACTCCCTCTTGTCTGCCACGCAGCAGGACCCGCAGCCGATGCATCTGGTAACATCCACGATAAAGGCAAATTCCTGTGTTAGGATATCATACTCTTTACCCTTGATTCCCGGAATCTCTTCAGGGGTTTCAAGACTGTCACCCCCCATGGGCCAGACCAGATACAAAGAGCCGGCAATGCTCCCGTTTAACACTTTTTTAACAAACGACCGTCGATCCATCATGATCCTGCCTCCATCAATCCTGTTATCTGTTTTGCCCGGATAATATACTTCAAAGGTGCGTGAACATAATGGCATTGATTACAGTTGTGGGTAATTTTAACATGCTGGTCCTTGAGATGGTCCGGCATAGCAACGGTTTTGATGACTTCTTCATGCCTTGCCTTAATCTCGGTATTATGGCATCTCAGACAAAGGGTGGTAATCTCCTTTTCCTTTCTAACAGGCAGTGTTCCAATCTTTTTGCCATCCGCTATGTGATCGGCATAAGTTCCATGGCAAAATTCACAGGATATGGTCTGATGACGACCTTTTTTATGACTCTTTGCCTCATAGGGATGACACTTAAAACAAGAATTATTGGTTCCATGCCGGATGGGAACAAGGGCTGCTTCGGCAATGGCATCTGCCCTGTAAGGGCCGTATACACCAAAAGAATCAGGGAGTAGTAACTGTTTAAATAAGAGACCCCCCCCGGCCAGCACAACAATGCTTAACACCACGATCAAAAGGCGCAACCGATAGCTTAAATTCACAACGACCTCCTGTAGTTTTTCATACAGCTCTTTATATAGTTGTTAACAGCCTTGAGCTTTGGAACTTTGAGTCGTATTGCAATATGGTTTTATACTCAGATTTTAAATAGCTCATCAAGAAACGTTTGTGTAACAATTGCAACAATATCATTACAAAAAGTTT
>QMMT01000478.1 GCA_003647385.1 Deltaproteobacteria bacterium | reverse complement strand
CAGGTGGCGATACCGGAGCAGCAGTCATTAAGAGTTCAATGGCTATTGGTCAAACCACCATGCTTGCATTTACAAGAAGCAATGAGACAGAAGCTGATGAAAAAGGGATCATGTTTTTAAAAGAGTCATGTTTTTCTCCACTGGGGCTGCAATCAGGGTTAATGAAAATCAGGGCAGCTGACTTCCGTGGTGTTGAAGCAATTCCTGACTATGTCAAGACCCATCCTGGAACCGGGAAACGAATTGCCCATGTTGCAACAATTCTCTCAGGCTACACCCCTTCTAAAGCAAAAATTAAATGTAAAGAAAATTTCAGGTTTAACATGGTAAAATATCGGCTTCTCGGACTTTATGCCGATATCAAACCCACATTTAATCTATTAAAAACACAACTTGAGAATGATCCTTTAAACCCTGCCATAAATTATGGAATGGGCCTTCTCTATGCCAGAAAATTCATGAGAAAAAAAGCTTTATCGCACCTTAAAAAAGCTCTTTCCATAAATATTTTCGATCCAATGATACTTCTTGAAATGGGAAGGATTTATCTTCTTGACGGGGAACCCATTAAAGCCGTCAACGTGCTCCAGGGTGTTAAATCAGATCCTGTCATGGGCATTATGGCGAAGTTCCATCTTGGAGAGGCATATCTTGAAATGCAAGACCTTGAACTTGCCAAAAAAAATCTTGAGATCGTTATTGATGAAAATCCTATCTTATATCCAAAAGCATACTATAACATGGCTAATATCATGTCCCAGGAAAAAAGAGGGGGCTTTTCCCATTTTTATCTTGGGCAGTACTACTCTAAAATTAAAAATTATAAAAATGCAAAATTCCATTTTAATAAGGCATTGGACACGCTTGATGATTCTGCGTTTATTAAAAAAACTGAAACTCTTTTAGCAGAAATTTCAAAATAACAGTTTTTTTGCCTTGCTGAATATAAATTGAGATAAGATCTAAACCATATCAAATCGTGAAAAATGCATGGAAAAAGTTCCTCTGCCCTGGCTGACAGAACGAAGTGCTGTTGAGTATCCAAACATTCTGGCAAGGGGAGCCACAGCTTTTACAACTTGGATACCTGATTTTGGAGTAATTGATTCTACTTTCCCTCCCCGTGCATTAAGGTCAGATATGGCATCACCCATATAATGATCAGGAACAAAGACTTCTATATCCATTATAGGTTCAAGAAGGGATATAGAGGCTTTTTCCAGAGCATTCTTGCATGCCATGGATGCACATACTGAAAAGGCAAGCTCCGAGCTTCTATCATCAAAACTGCCGCCTTTAAGGACAATTGCAAGGTCAACAAAGGGATAGCCTTTAAGAAAGCCTCCTTCAAGACTCTCCCGAATTCCTTTTTCTATCACAGGAAGATATTGTTCCGGGATTTGATCATTGCCAGCTTTAGATTCAAATGTAATTCCATCCCCCCTGTTCAATGGTTCAAGAGTGATATTTACCTTTGCAAAATGCATTTTCCCTGAGATCTCCCGCTCAAAAACAGCCTCTCCCTTTATTTTTGATGTGAGCACTTCTCTGTAAACAACCTGAGGATTCCCAACATTCACATTGGTTTTAAACTCTTTAAGCATCCTTGAAATAATGATTTCAAGATGAAGTTCACCCATACCCGATAGAATTGTCTGCCCTGTTTCTTCATCCTTTCTTACTTTTAAGGTTGGATCTTCAATGATGAATTTTTCCAGCACATCATCAAGTTTTTCCTGGTCTGCATGAGTTTTTGGTTCAATTGCAATGGAGATAACAGGATCTTCATATTCCATTTTTTCCAAGAAAACAGGATGGTCCTGGGAACAGAGAGTATCTCCTGTACCTGAATTTTTAAGACCCACAATACCAATAATATCTCCTGCACCCGCCTCTTTCAGGCGTTCTCTTTTATTGGCATGCATTTTCAGGATTCTGGAGAGTTTCTCTTTTTTATTCAATAGAGGATTGAATACCTCTGAACCAGTTTCAATTCTGCCTGAATAAATTCTTGCAAAAGAGAGTTTTCTTCCTTCAATCATGGAAACCTTGAAGATTAAAGCGGCAAGATGACCATTTTTATTGGGTAAAAATTCCAGCTTTTCGTTAGTTTCAGGATGCACACCCTGTATGGGCGGAACATCAGAAGGACTTGGCAAAAACAATTCTATGGCATCTAACAAAGGCTGAATCCCCTTGTTTTTCAGTGCGGATCCGCACAATACCGGGACAATCTCTCTTGCAATGGTGGCAGTTCTGACAGCTTTATTGATCTCCCCTGTGGAAATATCCTCTTCAGAAAGATATTTTTCCATTATATCATCGTTGACTTCAGAAATTGCTTCAAGCATTGTTTCTCTGTATTTTAAAGCAATTTCCTGGAAAGCTTTATCAATTTCATTTTCTGAATATTCAACGCCCTTTGATTCATCATCCCAGATAATCTGTTTCATATTAACAAGATCAATAATACCGGCAAAATTATCTTCAGATCCCATTGGTATTTGAAGTATCACAGGATTTGCTTTTAATTTTTCTTTTATGGATTCAACAGCAACAAAAAAATCTGCTCCGGTTCTGTCCATCTTGTTAATAAAGGCCATTCTGGGAACCGAATATCTGTCAGCCTGTCTCCATACTGTTTCAGACTGCGGTTCAACGCCGCCCACAGCACAAAAGACACCAATGGCTCCATCAAGAACTCTCAAAGCTCTTTCAACCTCAACGGTAAAATCAACATGCCCCGGGGTGTCAATGATCTGGATAACACTGTTTTTCCATTCACATGTTGTGACAGCAGAGGTTATAGTAATCCCTCTATCCTGCTCATCCTGCATCCAGTCCATTACAGCTTCGCCGTCATGAACTTCACCTATTTTATATGATTTGCCGGTATAATAGAGGATCCTTTCTGTTACAGTTGTCTTACCTGCATCAATGTGGGCCATGATCCCTATATTTCTAAACTGACTTATATTT
>QMMT01000477.1 GCA_003647385.1 Deltaproteobacteria bacterium | reverse complement strand
GATATAATGAGTAAAAAAGCTAAACAATTCATAACTGCTCTTTTTGAAATATCAGGTATTACAATTAACGGCTCAAAACCATATGATATCACTATCAATAATGAAAATTTTTATGACAGAATTGTAAAACATGGAGAACTTGGCCTTGGAGAATCCTACATGGACAGATGGTGGGAAGCAGGGGCTGTTGATCAGTTTATAGATAAAATTCTCCGCAAAGACCTTGAGGGTAAAGTTAAAAAAAATATACCGCTTCTCTATAGTTATTTTCTGGCCCTGGTTTTTAACCGCCAGTCAAAAAAAAGAGCTTTCCAGGTTGGCGAAAGCCATTATGATATTGGTGAATGCCTTTATACAAGAATGCTGGACAAACAGATGCAGTACACCTGCGGGTACTGGGAAAATGCCACAACTCTTGATCAGGCACAGGAAGACAAGCTTGATCTTATCTGCCGCAAGCTTGATTTAAAGCCTGGGATGAAAATCCTGGAACTTGGCTGCGGCTATGGTGCTTTTGCAAAATATGCTGCCCAAAAGTATGATGTCCATGTGACCGGATATACTGTTTCAAAGGATCAGGCAAAATTTGGCAAAGAGTTGAACAAAAATCTGGATGTTGATATTAAATTTGACGACTATCGAAATGCCCAGGGGCTTTTTGACAGGGTTATTTCCATCGGCCTTATGGAGCATGTGGGGCATAAAAACTACAGGACATATATGAAAAAAGCCCACTCCACTTTAAAAGATGATGGAATTGCATTTATCCACACCATTGGTAATAATCTAACAAAAACATCCACCAATGCCTGGATTGATAAATATATTTTTCCTAACGGCAGGCTGCCCTCCATGAGGCTGCTGGGAAAAGCCATGGAGGGTATATTTGTGGTGGAGGACTGGCATAATTTTGGTGAAGATTATGATAAAACCCTGATGGCATGGTATAAAAACTTCAAAGAAAGCTGGCCTGAAATAGAGCATAATTATTCCAAAAGATTTTACAGGATGTGGGAGTTTTATCTTTTATCCTGTGCCGGAGCATTCAGAGCAAGAACACTGCAGCTGTGGCAAATCGTTATGACCAAAACAGGGAAACCTGCTCCTGAGTGCAGAAAAAGCTGATTGTATGCATGATTTTGATGTTATTATTGTTGGCGGAGGCCCGGCAGGTGCAGTCTGTGCCCGGGAACTTCTCCACCAGGGTGTTAATGCTGCAATACTTGACAAAGCAGATTTTCCGCGGCTTAAGTTGTGTGCCGGCTGGATAACTCCTGAAGTATTTAAAGATCTTAAATGTTCTGTCAATGATTATCCCCATGGTATTATCTGTATTAAAAAAATATATTTTCATATCTCTGGTATCAAACTTCCTTTAAAAACCCGTCAATATTCCATTAGAAGAGTTGAATTTGATGACTGGCTTTTAAAAAAATCCAGGGCTCAGGTTTTTAAACAGAGGGTAAAAAAAATAGAAAAAGAGAAAAATCAATTTATAGTGGATGAAAAGTTCCGGGCAAAATTTATTGTGGGAGCAGGCGGGACCAATTGTCCCGTTGCAAGAAATCTTTTTAAAAACAGAGCTGATAAATTTATAAACAGACAGATTGTAGCCCTGGAAAAGGAGTTTAAAACAGACTATTCTGTGAAAGAGTGTCATTTATGGTTTTTTAAAAACAGATTACCCGGATATTCATGGTTTGTTCCAAAAGCAGGAGGTTATCTCAATATTGGTATAGGGGGAAAGCTTGACAAATTGAACAGGAAAAACATCTCCATTAATGAACATTGGAACTCTTTTATTAATAGATTAAAAGAGACAGGTAAAATTCCTGATACTAAAATCAGACCAAAGGGATATATTTACTCTTTAAAGAATAAATCTTTACAATGCCATAAGGATAATGCATTTATAATCGGAGATGCCCTTGGTCTTGCCACTCTTGATATGGGTGAAGGAATCGGTCCTGCAGTTAAAAGCGGAATTCTTGCTGCAAAGGCAATCATATCCGGCAAAGGATATAATCCAGATACCATATCAAAATTCAGTGTACCATCAATGTGCATGGCTGGGTTGAAATTTTAATTTAACAAAAAATTTTTTAGTACATTAAAAACCAAAAGCAAAAAGAATTGCCCTTCTGACAGAGTCCATTTTAATTTGAGGCAGTAAGGTGATCAAAGAGCCGATTTTACCCTTTGAAACAGTCTGAATGTGATCACAATTAACAGCACAATCCCTTGGCATTCCATCATCTTTGGAAATAAATACTTCAGATGGAATATTACGGATCACACTTGTAACCGGTGCTATTGTTACTTCACCAAGATATTCCAATACAGAATCCCGGGTCAAAATAAGAACAGGTCTTTTCTTATCAGGCTTAATAAATTTATACCAACGTATTTCACCATGCCTCATTCATCACCCCACTCTTGTTCTGTCTCCCAAATAGAAAACTCTTTGCTTGAAACAGGGTGACGTTCATAACCTTTACGATGCTTTAGTTCCAATTGTTCAATATTATGGCGTGCAAGCGCTTCTTTAAGTGCTTTTCGTGTAAAAGCAGAGCGATTTGTATTCAATAGTTTTGAAATACGATCAACTGCTTTAACAAGGTCATTGTCAAGGGTCATCTGCACTGTTCTCATGTTATACCTCCCTGATGTGGATTGCTATAGCTATATTACTCAACATGCTTAACCAAGTCAATACCTCTTTAAAATCCAGGAAGCTTAAATTTCATAGTTACTTCACCTGTTGTTCTGTCAATCTCAATCATTTTTTCCTGATCATCTGATTTGCTCATTTTCTTACCTGTCGCCATCTCCATAAGTCCCCCGAGAAATTCCATACCTGAATTAAGAACCGTTTCAATCTTTTCAGGTGGCTGGTTTGCCAGGATATTATCTGTAACGGATTCAGAATTTTCTGCATTGGGTTCTGGATTTTCTATCCTTGTATTGGATATCTTTTCCT
>QMMT01000476.1 GCA_003647385.1 Deltaproteobacteria bacterium | reverse complement strand
CTATTGTGGATGCCGCCAGAAGTGACTCCATCTATCCGGAAATTTTGGGCGCAATTGTTCCAAGCGTCTGTCTGCACCGGGGGAAAATGGCTGAAGAGCTTGCCTGGGTGGCCCCCTATCTTGTCCGGCTTCAAGCCCAGGATCCCTTTTTGCTGTGGCTCTTAGAGGCTGGCTGGGGAAAAAGTCGGGCTGCATTTGTACGATCATCTGCCACGCTGAATGAACTTAAACGCCATTTTCGCACCTGTCTAACGGTTTACGATGAAGAGGGCAAATCCTATTTTTTCCGTTTTTATGATCCCAGGGTGATGAGGACATATCTGCCCACCTGCAATGCAGCAGAAATAAAAACCGTATATGGTCCGGTGGAAAGCTTTATTGTTGAGGATGGCGATCCGTCCAAATTATTGCACTTCTCATGGGCTGGTGAAAAACTACAGAAAGAAAAGATATCCCTTACCTGATTGTGATACTTCATAAAGGAGAACAATAACAAATGCCAATGCAAGTCTGTGCGGGCGCCATGCTGCAATGCAGTTTCGGCGTAGCACCCAGTGCACTTGTGGTGACACCGGAAAATAAGGTGTTAACGACGACACCCGATGCCAATATTATGGACCATAAACCCATAAAAAATATCATTTCTTTTGGCATGTGTACGACCCAGTCTAATCCGGCTGTAGCGGCTGCCACATCGGCTGCCACCACGGCCGCCCTGGGAGTATATACTCCTACCCCAGCACCCTGCGTACCCGCAACAGCTTCACCCTGGGCGCCGGGAGCCCCTACGGTTCTGATTGGTAATCAGCCAGCCTTAAATGACACGTCTACTTTGACGTGTACCTATGGCGGCGTGATTACCATAAAAAGTGCCGGGCAGACTTCCGTACAAATTCCTTAAACAAATATAAACTTAAAGCCCTCCCCATCTATACCCACCTCAATTCTCTGAATAGGCTCCCCCTTTGCCATCATGGAGAGCATCTCACGGCTCATTTCCGGCAGCAGGGTATTGGTCAGGATATGGTCCACATTTCTTGCGCCGCTGTCAACCTCTGTACAACGTTCGGCAATGGCATCAATGATGGCATCTTCATAAACAAACTCAATCTGCCTGTTTTCAGCCATCCTTTTTACAATCCTGTCAAGTTTGAGGCGGATAATAAATTTCATATTGTCATCTGTAATGGGAAAATAGGGTACCACCTTCATTCTTCCAAGAAATGCCGGCTTAAAATGAGCCTGGAGATCCGGTGTCAGCATCTGGGCAAGGTCACCCGGTGCAGGCATTGAATCTTTATCCTCACACACTTTCATAATCAGATCTGTTCCAAGATTTGATGTGAGAATGATCAATGTGTTTTTAAAATCAATGACCCGGCCCTCACCATCTTCCATCATCCCCTTATCAAAGACCTGGTAGAACATCTCTGTTACATCCGGATGGGCTTTTTCCACTTCATCCAGCAAAACAACACTGTAAGGTCTTCTACGGACAGCTTCCGTGAGCACGCCTCCCTCGCCATAGCCAACATATCCCGGCGGAGAGCCTTTAAGGCTGGACACAGTATGAGCTTCCTGGTATTCCGACATGTTAATGGTGATCATGTTCTGTTCGCCACCATAGAGAAGATCTGACAGGGCAAGGGCTGTTTCGGTTTTCCCAACACCGCTGGGCCCCACAAGCATAAAGACACCGGTGGGTTTGGAGGGATCTTCAATACCGGCATGGGCCGTCTGAATCACCTGCTCAATGGCTTCAAGTCCATGATCCTGACCAATAATTCTCTTTTTAAGCCGTTCACTTAACGACAGCACGATATCGATTTCATTGGAAAGCATGCTGCCGGTGGGAATGCCGGTCCATCCTGAAATGACATCGGAAATGGTTTCAGAATCCACAGTCATATGGACAAGAGGCGTATCTTTCTGTCTTTTGATGAGGTCTGCCTCAAGCTCAAGCAATTCTGCCTGTTTTGGTTCAAGCTCATCTTTTGCCTCATCTCCCTTTGCATGAAGATCCTGGATTTCCTGGTAGAGATCCCGGATTTTTCCCGCCACCTCCATTTCGTTTTCCCATTGATCCGTCAGCTTTGAAAATTCTTCCTGGACGGCTTCTCTCTCATCTATAATAGCGGTAATTCTATCTTGATGATTTTTTCCAAGGGCTGTTTCCTTTTCCAGGATGGCAAGCTCCCGGTTCAGCTGATCAATTTGCCGTGAGGCATCTTCTACGGCAGGTGGATTGGTCGTCAGCCCGATGGCGATTCTGGCACAGGCCGTATCAAGCACACTCACGGCCTTGTCCGGAAGCTGCCTTCCCGAGATATACCTAGAAGACAAGTGGACGGTCTCTTTTAACGCCTCGTCTGTTATCATCACATTATGATGTTTTTCTAAGAATGGCGCTATGGCCCGCATCATGACCAGGGCTTTTTCCTCGTCCGGTTCTTCGATTTTCACCACCTGGAACCGTCTGGCCATTGCAGCATCTTTTTCAAAATATTTTTTGTATTCCGCCCAGGTTGTGGCGGCAATGGTTCGAAGTTCCCCCCTGGCAAGTGCCGGCTTTAAAAGATTTGCCGCATCCCCCGACCCGGCTGCCCCACCCGCACCGATAAGGGTATGGGCCTCATCAATAAAAAGGATAATCGGAATGGGTGAGGCTTTCACCTCATTGATCACTGTTTTTAAACGCTCCTCAAACTCACCTTTTATACCTGCCCCTGCCTGGGGAAGATCCAGATCCAGGGTATGTATGGCACCATTTTGTAAAATCGGCGGAACATCCCCTTCAGCTATCCTCAAAGCAAACCCCTCGACAACAGCTGTTTTTCCCACCCCGGCCTCACCGGTGAGGATGGGATTATTCTGCCGACGGCGGATCAGAATGTCCACCATCTGGCGAATTTCAAAATCCCGTCCCAAAACAGGATCGATTTCACCCTTTTCAGCCTTTTGGGTAAGGTTGATGGTATAT
>QMMT01000475.1 GCA_003647385.1 Deltaproteobacteria bacterium | reverse complement strand
GTCTCAAATTGTTGATTTTTTTACAGGTTTTACAAATATTGAAACACACAAAATAGATTCGGCAGGGCAGATAGACACCAGCGGTGTGGAGTATGGAATGGATTTTTCCGAGGTAATGGGTCAGCAGCATGCCAAACGAGCCATGGAAATAGCCGCAGCAGGGTTTCATAATATTATTATGACAGGTCCGCCCGGATCAGGTAAAAGCATGCTTGCAAAACGTCTGGCAACCATCCTGCCTGAATTGACATTTAAAGAAGCCATTGATGTTACAAGAATTTATTCTGTTATGGGGCTGCTTGAAGACAAATTTCCATATAATTTGTCCAGACCCTTTCGATCTCCCCATCATACTATTTCCAATGCCGGTCTTGTGGGTGGCGGAGCAAAACCCAAGCCTGGAGAGATCTCTCTTGCCCACAATGGTGTATTGTTTCTTGATGAACTGCCGGAGTTTAAAAGAAATGTATTGGAGGTCTTAAGGCAACCCCTTGAAGATGGAAAGGTTTCCATTGCAAGAGCTGGAATGAAAGCAACTTATCCATCCCAATTTATGCTGGTTGCTGCCATGAATCCGTGTCCATGTGGATATTTGTCAGATCCCACAGGAAAATGTACATGCACCCAGCCCCAGGTCCAGAGATACAGATCAAAAATTTCAGGGCCGCTTCTGGACAGGATTGATATTCAGATTGAAGTGCCAAAAGTTAAATATAAGGATTTGTCCTATAATTTAAAGGATACATGTAAAACTAAAGGTGAAACCTCTTTTGAGATAAGAAAAAGAGTCAAAGAAGCCAGGAAATTACAGGAGATAAGATTTGAAAGATCAAGTGTCTCCTACAATGCAAGGATGCACAGCCGTCATTTGCAATCTTTTTGCAGCCTTAGTGCACAATGTGAGAAAATTCTTGAACAGGCGGTTAATGTTCTTGGTTTTTCAGCTCGAGCCTGCCACTCGGTGATCAGGGTTGCAAGAACCATTGCAGATCTTGAAAATAGACTGAAAATTAAAAGACATCATCTTGCTGAAGCTATTCACTATAGAAGTCTGGACCGGTGACTATTATGAGACTTGCTGTTATATCAGATATTCATAGTAACCTTGAAGCGTTTCAGGCAGTGATGGATGATATATCAAAATTATCAATTGATGATACTGTTTCTCTTGGTGATAATATTGGATATGGAGCACAGCCCGAAGAGATTATTGAAAATTTAAAACACTATTCCATCACATCTGTACTTGGCAACCATGAACTTGCACTTTTGGACAGTGATTATTTAAAAACTTTTGGCCCTTTTGCAAGAAAAGCATTAAAAATTAATAAAAAAAAATTATCTGACAAAGCTATAAGATATATTGCAACCCTGCAACCATTTCTTGTTCGATATGGGTGCCGCTTTGTTCATGGAATGCCGCCGGATATTGTTACAAGATATATCTTTAATGAATCAAAGCAAAGAATAATCAAGACAATTACACGGTTTAAACAAAAAATTACTTTTGTGGGACATACACACCAGTTGGTCATCTATGAACTTGACCAAGGTATATTAAAAAAGAAAAAATTATTAAAATGCAGACTTTCTCTTGCAAAATCCAGCAGATATATTATAAATACCGGTAGTGTTGGACAGCCACGTGACAGCTACAATGAAGCTAAGTATGTTATTTGGGACTCAGACCGATATACAATTGAATCAAGGTTTGTGCCATATGATCATAACAATGCTGCAAAAAAAATTAAAAAGGCAGGCATACCAAGACAATATGCTTATATACTGAAGAAATCAATAAATGAGGAGAACTAATGCACAAATTATTAAATGACAGCCCAGGAGAAAAAATTATGCTTCTGGGTAATGAAGCCATTGCAAGAGGTGCCATTGAAGCAGGAGTGGCATTTTCGACTACATATCCTGGCACACCATCCTCTGAAATATCTTTAAATCTTTTCCAGATGTCCCAGGAAACAGATCTGTATTTTGAATACAGTACCAACGAAAAAGTAGCATTGGAAGTTGCGGCAGCAGCTGCCAACTCAGGACGTCGTACTTTCTGCATGATGAAGCATGGTGGATTGAATGTTGCGGCAGATCCTCTTATGACTCTGGCCTATGTGGGTGTTACAGGCGGGATGGTTATCCTTACTGCTGACGATCCTTCCATGTTTTCAAGCCAGAATGAGCAGGATAACAGATATTATGCCAAATTCGGTAATCTGCCAATGCTTGAACCCTCTTCAGTGCCTGAAGCCAAAGAGATGATCAAATATGCATTTGATCTTTCAGAACAGCTGTCTCAACCTGTTCTGCTTAGAACTACAACAAGGATAAATCACTCCAACGCCTTTGTAACTTTCGGTGATATAAAACCAAGGAAAACCAAAGGAGAATTTGTCCGGGAACCTTCAAGATGTGTTACAGTTCCGGCGGTTGCAAGACAGCTCCATGCCAAAGTTCTTGAAAAAATGGGCAAAGCACAATCCATTGGTGAAACATCTGAATTAAATTTAATTGAGGGATCAGGAAAATTTGGTATCATCACAAATGGTGTAAGTTTTCATTATGCACAGGATGCAGTAAAAGATCTTGGTATTGAAGATAATACAAAGATTCTGCGTCTTGGGTTTTCCAATCCAATGCCTGAGAAACTCATAAAGGATTTCCTAAAAGATTGTGAAAAAGTCCTTGTCATTGAAGAGGGCGAGCCCTTTATGGAAGAAGCTGTGAAAGCTTTTGCCCAGGAAGATGGCATAATAATTCCCATTAAAGGAAAATCTGAAGAACTCTTTTCACGTCTTTATGAATATGATCCAGCCATGGTAAGGGAAAAGACAGCCCTCTTTTTTGGTGTTGATTATACTCCATCTAAAAGCCTTGAAAATGCAGATGTTCCTGAAATCCCCATGCGGCCACCAAATCTTTGTTCCGGCTGTTCACACAGGGCAACATTTTATGAGGTAAAACAGGCAGGCAAGGATATGGAT
>QMMT01000474.1 GCA_003647385.1 Deltaproteobacteria bacterium | reverse complement strand
TTACTCAAGCAGCCAGGACTCGTGGTTATAAATACTTAACAGGGCAGGATAAAGAATGGTGTTAATTTGTTTATTGGTTGTCTTGAGGGCATCTTTGCCAAATATCAGTTCACTCTTAAAAACCTGGGGAGTAATAAACCGTGTTGGTATATCAAAGTTGAGACCTTTAATTCTTTTCATGATTTTTTCTTTTTTAATGTTGGGGTGCCAGGCCAGATACCATCCCCAGTCCCCGAAGCTGGGCACATTCTCATGAAACGGGAGAATGGAAAAGTTTGCGCTTTCAATGGTTCTTCCGATACAAAGAAAGCTCTCTTTTGCAAGGTAGGGAGATGTTGCCTGAACCACCATCAAGCCGTGTTGTGACAGGTGCTGTTTTACTTTTTTATAAAATTCTTTGGCATAAAGCTTGGTCAGCTCCGGTGTGGAAGGGTCGGGCATGTCAATAATAATCACATCCCAAAAGCCCGGCACATCACTGATGAATTTATCCGCATCAACATTCATCACTTTTACATCGGCGATTTTTTGGGTTTCCGGCTGTTGCATGGGTTGCTTTTTTTTATGGGTTTCAAGAAAGAGTCTCTTATTGATCCCGGGGGTAATACCTTTTTCTGTCAGGGTAACAAGCCGGGCATCTTTGAACGCATTCTGGTTAATTTTTTTTAAAACAGGATGGGTTTTGGCAAGGGTGGTCATTGCCGGATCAAGATCTACCAGCAGCACTTCTTTTACCTCGTTATATTTCAAGACTTCTCTTAAGACACAGCCGTCTCCACCACCGAGGATGAGGACCCTTTCTTTGATGGGAACAATATTCATGACAGGGTGTACCATGGGTTCATGATACCGTTGTTCATCCGTGCTGCAAAATTGCAGGTTTCCGTTTAAAAAGAGTCTGACTTCATCAAAGGGTTTGTAATGGGTAATGGCAATATGTTGATATTGAGTGGTTTTGCTTAAAATAATGGGATCATCGTACAGGGGCTGCTCAATTTTAATATTCCATCTCCGGTTATTAAGATAGCCATACGATACCGCACAAAAAGTGGCCACCATGATGATGGGTATCAGAACGCCTGTCTTTAACAGTCCTTTCTTTGAAAAATAGATAAAAGTGACAAAGGCCAGAAAAAAATTGGCCCCGGCAGTCAAAAAAGCCGCTTCTGTGATGGGAGTGAATCTTAAGAGGATAAATACAAAAATTAAAGATCCGATCAGGCTGCCAAGATAATCAGCGCTTAAGATGTTGCCAAGGTTGGTGGACAATTCTTTGCTGAAATCATTGTTGATCCTGATAATCACGGGAATTTCAAGCCCGATCATGATCCCGATGAAACTGACGAAAAAATAGAGGACCAGACTGTAATGGGCGGTATAGCCGTATGATATGTATGTCAGGGTAGGAGAAAACCCACCTGCAAGCGCCAGTGCTGTTTCAACGGCGATAAAGGTATAAATAAGATATTTTTTTGAAATCTGTGCCTGGATCAGGCTGCCGAATCCCATCCAGAAGAGCATGAGTCCAATGACCATGGCCCATTGTTCAAAGGAATTACCCAAAATCATGGAGGCAAGGCTTGCCTGGATATATTCAAGGATAATGCCGCAGGCACCGCTTGCAAACATACAGGCACACAGCAGCACAGATGCAAAGCTTAAGCCTGGTCTTTTTTTAGTCATCTTAAATTACATGGAAAAGGCTATGATAATCGCAACAGCATTAATGGCACTTACCACAACGATCAAGGCCGCAACATTCCTGTCTTCTTTGACTTCTGTAGCAATATTGGTTGTGGGCAGTAAAAGTCTGTCGATCACTATCCTGAAAATCAGCAGCATAACAATTCCAAAAAAAGCATAGATGCCGAAACCTGCAAGATCACTGCCCCATCCTGTAAAGGGGCCTGAAATACTTGCCATGAGAATAATGCCCAAAGCCATGAGGATACCACCAAGCCCGATACCAGCTGCAAGGTTATTCTTTTTGATCTCATTTCTTACATTAAAGGGTGTGATCAGTTCATAAAAAAGCCCGAAAAGCAACAGGGTAATCTGGCCCACGATAAAGAAGAGAATCGCACTGACAATCCCCTGGAAAAAGGTTCCGCCGGTTCCTGAAAGAGATCCGTTAAGAATGAAACCTGTGGCAATATACATCCCGGCTTCAACCATACCCACGGCAGTATTGCCAACGACTTCACTCCCGTCAGGCTGCTGGAATATTTTGACACATTCTTCATCATTATTGAGATGGCCCAGCATGAAAGAATCATTGATAAACCGGGATGAGAACATAAACCCCGTGATAATAAGCCCGTCAATCAACAATTGGATGACATCAAGAAAAAAACCGTTTGAAGATCCGCCCATGGCACCTGAAAGTGCAATGGCAATCCCGAGATAAAGGCCGGCCCTTCTTAATCCTATTGCAATATTCCCATCATCAATATGCGTATCATCATCAAACTCTTTGGTCCGCCAGTCATCCACTCTTTTAGCCAGCCAGATAAAAAAGACACCTATGATAACATATGTAAATGCTTGGCCAAGCCCTGCGAGAGTTACAGCTATATCCATTCTTTCCTCCTTTGAATTGTTTTATTTGCCTTTGCTTTTCGGACCGCCGCCGCGAAGATTGGCACCGGCACCCCTGACAGATGAGGTTTGAGATTTAAAACCGCCGCTTTTTGCAAAGCTTGTACTTTGAAATCCGGGTGATTTCTTTACATTGGTGCCAAAAGTACCATATTTTTGAAACCCGTTCTGGGTTTTGCCAAAATAGGGTTTTTGATGTCGGTAATTATTGTTCCAGCCATTCCAGGAATTACGAGAATAATAGGAAGGTCGAGAACTGAAGAGCATAGAGAATAAGGCATATTTTCCATACCATGACCAGAATTGATTGCCGGTGTTGTCTTTTTTCCATTCTCCATATTGCGAATTACCCACATAGGCCATTCCCGGTGGTGCGGCCTGGGTCAGCTGATCCTCTTCAAACACCCCATAGG
>QMMT01000473.1 GCA_003647385.1 Deltaproteobacteria bacterium | reverse complement strand
TGTTTATTTAATGTGTTTGCTTAAAGAATAATCGTAACATAATATTTTTATCAGGAGGGTAAGTAAAATGAAGAAAAAAAGTATCAATTTATTGTCCATCTCGCTGATGGTTCTCATGTGCTGCTCATGTTTTTTACCGTCTGCCTTTGCCGGCAAAAAAGATGACACCTTGAATATCGCATTCAGCAAAGAACTTGAAACTCTGGACCGGTATTTTAATACGGCCCGTGAAGGAATTGTTATTGCCAGGCATGCATATGACAATCTTTTGTATCGTGATCCTGTCACCTATGAATACAAGGGGTTGATTGCAAAAACTTTTAAATGGAACTCTGATACCGAGATGGAGATTAGTCTCCGACAAGGGATTAAGTTTCATAATGGTCAGGAGCTTACGGCGGATGATGTCGCATACACCCTTAACTTTGCGGCAAACCCTGATAACAAAGTTAAAACCCAGCGCTACTCAAGCTGGATTGATCGTGTGGAAAAAACAGGAACCTACAGCGTAAAAATCATGCTGAAAAAACCATTTCCCGCAGCCTTTGAGTTTTTATCAGGTGCAAATCCTATCTACCCCAAAGACTATTATTTAAAAGTGGGCACAGAAGGCTTTGGTGTTAAACCCATTGGTTCAGGCCCCTATAAAATTGTCGAAGTAATCCCGGGTCAAAAAATCGTGATGGTGAAAAATGAAAATTATTTTAAAGACAGCCCCAAAGGCCAGCCTAACATTGGTAAAATTGTGTGGAGAACGCTTCCTGAAATCAATACCCAGATGGCAGAACTCATGACAGGCTCCCTTGACTGGATCTATCTGGTTCCCCCGGACCAGGCTGCCAAGCTTGCCAAGGTTCCGAGCCTCACCGTTACCCCCGCAGAAACCATGCGGATCGGGTACCTACAGTTTGATTCGGCAAACCGTTCCGGTAAAGAACATGGCATGGACAACCCCTTTGCAAACCTTAAAGTCAGACAGGCCGTTAACCATGCCATTAACAGGGACTCCATTGCCAAAAACCTTTTAGGCGGACAATCCCGTGCGGTTTATTCCGCCTGTTTCCCGTCCCAGTTCGGATGCGAACAGGATGTAAAACAATATAAATATGATCCTGCAAAAGCCAAAAAATTATTGTCCGAAGCAGGCTATCCCAACGGGTTTGAAACCACCCTTTACGGATACAGGAACAGACCCTTTGCCGAAGCCATGATCGGTGATCTTGCTGCTGTGGGTATCAAAGCGAAATTGATGATCTTGAAATATGCCGCACTCAGGGAAAAATCACGTTCCGGAAAGGCCCAGATGCAGTTTCTCACCTGGGGTTCCTATTCCATTAATGATGTATCCGCCATTGTCAGTCATTTCTTTGAGTTTGAAGCTGATGACCTTTCCCGTGATCCTATTGTAAAAGACCTGCTCATTGAAGCAGATAGCTCCATTGATACGGCTAAACGCAAAAAACTATACTCTGATGCGTTGAAACGGATTGCCGATCAGGCATACTGGTGCCCCATGTTCACCTATGTATCCAACAATTGTTATTCAAAAGATCTGCATTTCACACCCTATCCCGATGCAGTGCCCAGATTTTTCCAGGCAAAATGGAAATAATGAAGATAATACTATGTTAATCTATACATTAAAACGCCTGGGACTCGCTATGATTGTCATGGTAACGGTATCGCTGATCAGCTTCATGCTATTAAGGGTCTCGGGCGACCCTGCCATTTCCCTGGCAGGAGAAGGTGCAAGTAATGAAGAGATTGAGTTTGTGAGAATTCAATACGGATTTGACCGTCCCTTGATCATTCAGTACTTTGAATGGGCAGGCAGGGCACTCCATGGAGATTTAGGAAACTCCCCTTACCTGAATCAACCCGTGGCACAGATGATCAAGGAACGCATGGGAGTGACAATGACCTTGGGGGTCTGTGCCCTGTCCTTTGCCATGATCTTGTCCATACCTTTAGGCATGCTGGCCGCGATCAGGCCCAATACGTGGATTGACAGAATTGCTTTGTCGATTTCCGTCATGGGCCAGGCCATGCCCTCCTTCTGGTTTGGCTTGATTCTCATCATCTTTTTCGGGGTGCATTTAAGATGGCTTCCCATATCCGGAAGTGATACCTGGCAGCATTTTGTCATGCCGACCATTGCCCTGGGATATTATGCCACTCCTGCCATCATGCGCCTGGTTCGGTCGGGAATGCTTGAGGTGCTGGCGTCGGACCACATCAGGACAGCAAGGGCAAAGGGGTTGCGATGGCCCAAGATATTGTTTAAACATACCCTTAGAAATGCCATCATTCCCGTTGTTGCAGTTGCTGCGGTCCAGCTGGGTTTTATGCTGGGGGGATCCATTGTCATTGAATCCATATTTGCCCTGAACGGTCTGGGCAACCTGGCCTGGGTTTCCATCTCAAGATCAGATCTGCCCGTTGTCCAGGCAATTGTTCTGTTTCTTTCCACCACCTATATTTTTCTGACCTTTATGGCGGATATTTTCAATGCCTTCCTTGACCCTAGAATCAGGAGTTCTTGATTTATGACACCCACACAACAACAACAATTTAATTCCGGGTTGGGCATGGATGTCGTCTTTCCGACACCCGGCCAGATTATGCGTCGGCGTATGATGACCCATAAAGGATTTATCATTGGCGGGGTTATGGTTCTCATGGTTTTTATGGTGGCAATTTTTGCCCCCTATCTCTCAAGCCATGACCCTTATCATCAGAATCTTTCCAATCGAATGGTTCCTCCGGTATGGAGTGAAGCAGGATCATGGGACCACCCGTTAGGAACCGATAGCATGGGCAGAGATTACCTTTCCAGGCTGGTTTACGGGTCCCGCGTATCCATTTTAATTGGATTTTCATGCATGTCTATTGCTGCCGTCATCGGCATCTCACTGGGACTGACTGCCGGCTATTTCGGCGGCAAGGCTGATTATATTGTCAGTTTTATCATCACGGTCCGTCTTGCCCTGCCCGCAGTTCTGGTGGCCATTGC
>QMMT01000472.1 GCA_003647385.1 Deltaproteobacteria bacterium | reverse complement strand
CCCATATACCATGCTTGGCAAAGATGTTACTGCATTTGTAGATAATATGAAAGATGCTGTCTCGTTTAAAGCAGGCATTAAATTCATATCTTTTGTCCGCCAGGAAATTATATCCCAGTTTGAAATACTGCCTGAACTTATCAAGAATGAAGACCTGATAATTGGATCATCCTTAGTATTTGCCCTTTCCTCTATAGCAGAAGCTAAATCTATTCCATACCGATATATCGCATTTACGCCTCAACTATTACCTTCCAGGGAGCACCCTTTCCCTGTAGTTCAATTTCAACAGCTTCCCGAATGGTGTAACAAACTGTCATGGGATATGGCAAAAATAGGGGATAAATTCAACTTGACCCTGCTGGTAAATAAAGGCAGAAAAAAAATAGACCTTAACCCTATTAAAGATGTATGGGAGCATATTTTAGGAAAAAACACAATTGTTGCTGCTGATAAACAAATAGCAAAAATTCCTTGTGATAATAAAAACAAGTGTGTTCAAACCGGGTATATGCATCTGGATTTGCCCCCAAAAAGCCTGCCCGAGCTTGATAATTTTATCGCTGCGGGATCTGCCCCCATCTTTGCCGGATTTGGAAGTATGCCAAAAACAGATCAAAAAAGAATTGTTCCATTGCTGGTTGAGGCTGCCCGAATGGTCAAAAAACGAATTATAATCGCAAAATTTTGGGAAGGATTTTCCGAATTCAGTAATACTGGGGATGTTTTTCTTATTCAAAAGTATCCACACCTGAAACTATTTTCAAAAATGTCCATTGTAATTCACCACGGAGGAGCCGGAACCACAGCCACCTGTGCAATATGCGGGGTACCCCAGATTATTGTTCCCCACATACTTGATCAGTTCTATCATGGTCGGAAGGTATATTTATCCCATTTGGGTGCAAAACCAATCTGGAGATCAAAACTTACTATTGGAAAACTGGTATCAGCATTAACATATTGTTTAGATAATGATACGATTCAAAAAACAGCTAAAGCGATGGCAAATTCCATAGACTCGGAAAAAAATCTGAGATTAACCGTTAAGAATCTAACTGATTAAACCAAGGAGGAGGATGGCCAGGTGATATTAACCGGTCTTTTTTGGGCTATGAGCCAGATCCCGTCTCCTTTTGAAACCACCTCTTCTTTTGGTGGATTGACGATCACCTTTTTGTCAGCGGTTTGCATGGCAAAGGTCAGGTGATTATATTTTTCCTTGAAATAATCATGCAGAGACCACCAGGTGAGATCCTGGACGGCTTTCGGGACAACCACATAATATATTTCTTCATAAGCATCATTTCGCAACAGGATCTGTAACGGGATATGTACCATATCCTGCATGGCCTGTACCATCATTTCAGCTGTCATCTGCATGATGATTTGAAAATCGCCCTGAACACTGGAAAATGTGTCCAGAGACTGGGTTGAAATACAGCGAACCGTAATTTCACAGCTCCTGCTTTTCAATTTAAGGGCATTAATAAGGGCAAACAGACTCCCTTCATCATTCCCTGTGTGAATAATGATCCTTGCTGCTTCTTTTATATTGGCTTTGTTGAGAGTGTGACGGGTATCGGTCGGGCCTTTGACAAAAAAAACATTATCCAGATCTGGAAAAGGATGCCTTGATATATCAGCCGCAAGGACAACATCCTGGTCAGCATATGTCTCATCTTTCTGAATTTCTTCAACCAGTTGTTCTGTTTCATCGGTTGATCCCACCAGCAATATATGACCATTTCCTTTGTATTCTTTTTCTCCGTGCATTTTTTTATCTTTCCTTTCAATCAATGATGAAGCGACATGGGTAATAAATGCGGCACCAAGGCCGATACCCATAAACATTGGCAAAAGAACCGCCACAACCTTACCCTGATTGGAGACAGGGAACAGATCTCCATACCCGACAGTTGTGCTGGTCACAATACTCCACCATAGTGCCTGGTCAAAACGGGTTAAGGCGGAATCAGACGGTTCGACAAGTTTAATCAGTAAGCTTGATATCAATAAAAGAACCAGGTAGGCGAAAACAAGGGTGATTCCTTTGCGTCTCAGACCCCCACGTATAAGATTCTTTAAAAAATAAAGCAAAGTATTTATCTCCATTCATGCGATGGCATTTTCCGCAGCCTGCCGGACCCTATCTTCCGTAAACTATATCATTTGACATCTGTTTGCAAGAAAGTGATGGGTAGGATTTCACCGATACCCATTATAGCAAACCGGGACGGATCAAGATGGTTTTTTCTATCTGGCGGGTTAAATCCAGGCCCGGGTATCCGGCAGGCTCACTTCCCAGATGAAACGTGCCCCACTGGGTGGGGATAAAAGTGCGGGCACCTAACTCCTCAAAACCCTTGATAGCTTCTTCAATATTCATATGCTGAAAATGCATGAACCATCTGGGATGGTATGCGGTGGTGGCCATAAATGCATAGTCAATGCCAGGATATTTTCTGCCAATTTCCCTGAACCCTTTAAAATATCCTGAATCCCCGCCAAAATAAAGCGTTACAGATGGTGTTTATAAGAAGATAGGAAGCCCATAGAGACTGGTTTCTTCCCTGGCTGATCCTCAAGGACCAGTGCTGGGCAGGTAGACAGATCAATTTTGAACCCTTTTTGAGATCAATCTCTTCCCACCAGTCCATCTCATGGACAGTGTTCTTATTCATCTCCAGAACAAAGTCTTTGAGGCCTTTTGGGTGTATCCGGAATCACCCGGGGCAGAAATTCTTTTTCCTGATTTGTATAATTTGTTTTTGAAAACAGTTTCCAGCCCAATACATCCAGAAAACTTTTATCCGACATCTTTATCCATGGAACAAAAAACTTCCCGGTTTGATAATGGGGAGCATACAGATCCGCTACGCTGGTTTCTTCCACCTGCCGGGCCCATTGAATTTCTGAAAACTCTTTTTTATCCCTGGATGAGCAGGAAAACATAGCCGGTATGAACAACAGCAGCGATAGCGTTATGCCGGTTAAAAAACGGTGGAGTAAGGTCATATTAGAT
>QMMT01000471.1 GCA_003647385.1 Deltaproteobacteria bacterium | reverse complement strand
GGGTAATGTTGATATTACCCTGTAATTGCATTTCATCGAATTTTTTTCTTAACATCCGTTTGAATTTATTTCGTGTTACCGGCCATAACAAAAGCAATCCAAAAACATCTGTGATAAGGCCGGGAGTAATCAATACAACGCCGGCAGCAAAAATAATGACAGCATCAATCAATTCTTCGGCCGGCATGAGTCCCTGGTTGATGTTCCTCTTTAGTTTCATCATTGTGTTCATGCCTTCCATCCTGGCTAGCCATGCCCCTAAAAAACCTGTCACAATAACCAGCAAAATTGTATTGAATCCTCCAATGACAGTACCGATTTTTATTAACAGATAAAGTTCAAAGACCGGAATCAGGGTAAAACATAAAAATAATTTTAAAAGCATACTATTTGCTCCTCGTTGTTCTATGTGATAGTTCAGATAATGAGACGTAAGCCTTTTTTGTCAAGTATTTTGCACTGCCCTTTGATGGATTAAAAAAATCATTTTTTTTGTTTTGTTTTTAACATGACGAAAAATCCAGCCGATACCATAACGAAACATAAGATCTGTCCCATGGTGAAACCATACCAGACATAATTTAGATGGTCATCGGGTTTTCGGACAAACTCAATCATAAATCTTACCAACCCATAACCCATCAAATATAAACTGAACATAAGGTGTTTAAACGGTTTCTTTCTGCGGATCATCCAAAAAATCACAAACAGAACAATTCCTTCAAAAAAGGCTTCATAAAGCTGGGAAGGATGTCTTAATGTGTGGGTAGGGTCAGTGGGAAAATACATCCCCCAGGGCAGGGTGGTTGCTTTTCCGTAAAGTTCGGAATTAAAAAAATTACCTAGTCTTCCAAACGTATATCCCAAAGGCACAGCAGGAGTCAGAAGATCTGAAAATTCCCATATGTTGATTTCCTTTTTTTTGCAAAAATAATAAACAGCAGCAATAACGCCTAGAAGTCCACCATGATAGGACATGCCTGAAATCCCTGTAAATGTGATGCCATTGGTAAAATCAAAGGGAAGGAAAATATTTAAGGGGTGAGAAAAGTAATAATTAAAATCATAGAACAGGACATATCCGAGCCGACCGCCGATAAGAACGCCCACGGCGGCCCATATGATAAAATCATCTATAATGTCCATATTTATGTTAAATTTTTCAGTCTTAAGCCTGTACCTTATTAAAAAATAAAAAGTGACAAAGGCAAAGACATACATCAGGCTGTAATACCGAATACCGAATCCATTGATCTCAATCAAATATGGATTTATTTTATAGGGTATTTGACTCCATTCGTTCATAGTGAGACGCCTGAAAAAAATATATTAAATGGTATCTTCATAAATTTTTGCAATGATTTCTTTTAAGAGTTTTGCTGCAACCATGGATGTCATTGAATGAAGATCCCTGTCCGGGTTATATTCAACAATATCGGCACCGATAATTTTACCTTTTAGATGATGAATAATATCGATCACCTGACGAGTGGTCATTCCACCCGGCTCATGATGTGAAACACCTGGCGCAAAGGCTGGATCCAGACAGTCTAAATCAAGGGATATATAGACAGGTCCTTCAAATTCAAGCTCATTTAAAAAGTTGTCCCCATTTTTTATTTCGTTCACTTCTACACCAAATTTTTCAGCCTGTTCCCGCTGGTGACCATTCATGGTTCTGATACCGATTTGGACAAGCCTTGCAGCCAGTTTTTTTTCCATAATTCTTGCAAAAGGGCAGGCATGAGAGTGAATGTTTCCGTCAAGACTGTCGTACAGATCCGGGTGGGCATCAAAATGAAGGATGTTAAGATGGCGATATTTTTGTGCATGTGCCTTAATGATGGGAAAAGTGACGGAGTGGTCCCCACCCAGACAAATTAGATAACAATCCTGGTCTATAATATTTTTGACTGAGTCTGTGATAAGATTAAAATCATCTATATTTTCTTTAAAATTAATATCTCCCAAATCATAAAGATGTTTAATCGATCCAAGATCCAACCCTTTTTCGGACCAGAGGTTGGAGGAGGTTGAAAAATAGCTTTCCCTGATTCGGTCGGGTGCAAGAGAGGGACCTTTTTGAAAAGAAGAATTTTGATCAAATGGTATCCCTAAAATACCAATACTGCCTTTTTGAATTTGTTTTTTTGTAGATTTCATTTTTCCTCTTATCAAATGATTGTCAGGCTGATGTTATTCGGGGTCCAGATATCTGTGATATCTTTTCTTTTAACAGACTTGTTGATGATATCAAGGAAAGAATTTCTGGAAATCTCGCAGGCGCCCATGGATAGAAGGTGACCGGTTGTCACCTGGCAGTCAATCAGATCAAAATGCTGTTTTTTTAAATGGTTTGCAAGAGCGACCAGAGCAATCTTGGATGCATCACTTTCAAAGGAAAACATGGATTCACCAAAAAAAGATCCGCCTAAGCAAACACCGTACAATCCGCCGACTAATTTGTCGTCTCTCCAGGTTTCAATGGAGTGGGCATATCCCAGGGTATGAAGGTTTATATACGAGTCTATCATTTCATCCACAAGCCATGTGCCTTCATGATCATTTTTTCTTGGGCCTGCACAGGAAACAATGGTTTGCTCAAAGGCATTATCTATTGTGACCTTAAAAAGGTTTCTTTTGATTTTTTTATTCAGACTTTTTGAAATATTAACCTCTTTTGGAAAGAGAACAAGCCTTGGATCCGGTGACCACCAGAGAAAAGGCTCGTCTTTTGAAAACCAGGGAAAGATACCGTTTTTATAAGCAAGGAGGAGCCTTTTGGGTGTCAGGTCTCCCCCGATGCATAACAGTCCGTCAGATCTTGCAAGCCATGCCGGAGGAAAGTCTAATTTTTTTGATAACCTGAAAAGGGGCATTCAGCTTTTAAATGTAAAATTCAGTTTATTATTCTTAAGACCAATAGAAATTTTACCGCCTTTTTCAAGCTTGCCAAAAAGAATTTCATCTGTGAACTTATCTTTAATTCTGGTCTGAATAATTCTTGCCAGAGGTCTGGCACCAAACTTGGG
>QMMT01000470.1 GCA_003647385.1 Deltaproteobacteria bacterium | reverse complement strand
ATTTTTAATATGATAAAGTTTACAGGGGTTCTTATAAAAGATCCCCTTTTTCATTACTAAGGAATGAGAGCGAAATAAGTTGGATAGAAATTAATAGAATTTTTTTTTCATATTCAAGGCGCGAGGCGGGAACATAGCAGGTTATGTAACCAACGAGCAACGTAGAAGATGGGAAAAAAGACATTAATTTGTCCAAGTTATTTTGTGAACGTTCCTAAAGCAGGAGTTGATATATATGGGTTCGGATTCTCTGAACAAAGGTTATGAACCGGCAGGCATAGAGGCAAAATGGTATAAATTCTGGCTTGATAACGGATTTTTCAAAGCTGAGGATAAAAGTGATAACAAAGCTTTTTCCATAGTTATTCCACCTCCAAATGTTACTGGAGTGCTTCACATGGGACATGCTTTGAATAATGTCATCCAGGATATCATGTGCAGATATCAAAGGCTTTGCGGAGTCAATGTTTTATGGATGCCGGGAACAGATCATGCCGGGATTGCAACCCAGAATGTTGTTGAAAGAGATCTTGCTAAAAAAGGTTTAACAAGAGATCAGCTTGGAAGAGAAGAGTTTATAAAGCAGGTCTGGAAATGGCGTGAGAAATCCGGTGGAGCTATTATTAATCAGCTTAAAAGACTTGGCGCATCCTGTGACTGGGACCGTGAGCGTTTTACCATGGATGAGGGCCTTTCCGATGCTGTCAGAAAAGTATTTGTAAGACTTTATAAAGAGGGACTGATTTATCAGGGCCAGTATATTATCAACTGGTGTCCAAGGTGTAAAACAGCTCTTGCTGATCTTGAAGTGGAATATGAAGAGAAAGATGCATACCTCTATTATATAAAATATCCCTTTGTGAATAAAAAAACGGGACTTACAGTTGCCACCACAAGACCTGAAACCATGTTTGGAGATACTGCAGTTGCTGTAAACCCGAATGATGAGCGGTTCAAGGATCTTAAGGAGAAAGAGGTACTTCTTCCTTTGACAGACAGAAGCATTCCGATTATTCAGGATGATTATGTGGATACCGGATTTGGAACCGGTGCCCTTAAGGTTACCCCGGCCCATGATCCTAATGATTTTCATCTTGGAGAAAAACATGGGTTGGAAAAATTAAAAGTCATTGATGATGACGGTCTTATGCTTGAAGGTGCAGGGCAATTTAAAGGTCTGGACCGATTTGAATGCAGAGAAAAAACTGTTAAAGCCTTAACTGAACAGGGTCTGCTCGTTAAAAAAGAGCCACTGAAACATAGTGTTGGTAATTGTTATAGATGCAGGACAGTGGTTGAGCCTTCTATTTCAAAACAGTGGTTTGTCAAGGTTGCTCCCCTTGCAAAAAAAGCTTCTGATGCAGTAAGAAATGGACAAACCAGGATTATTCCTGATAACTGGTCAAAGACCTATTTTGAATGGATGGATAATATCCGGGACTGGTGTATTTCACGCCAGATCTGGTGGGGGCATAGAATCCCAGTATGGAAATGTTCTGATTGCAGCGAAATAATTGTTGAAGAGACAGATCCGGATACCTGCTCATCCTGCGGATCAAAACATATTATTCAGGAAACTGATGTTCTTGATACATGGTTTTCAAGCGCACTCTGGCCTTTTTCAACCATGGGATGGCCGGAAAACACAGATCTTTTAAAAACCTTTTATCCCACCAATGTCCTTGTGACAGGATTTGATATTCTCTTTTTCTGGGTAGCCAGAATGATGATGATGGGAGTTCATTTTATGGATGAAGTTCCTTTTAATGATGTTTATATCCATGCCCTTGTAAGGGATGAGCATGGGAAAAAAATGAGCAAATCAAAGGGCAATGTTATTGATCCTTTAAAAGTTATTGATGAATATGGAGCAGATGCTTTCAGATTCACACTTTCAGCTTTTGCTGCCCAGGGGCGTGATGTTAAAATGTCAGAATCAAGGGTGGAAGGATACAGACATTTTGTCAACAAGCTTTGGAATGCATCAAGATTTGCACTCATGCATGTTACATCAAAAGATATTAATATTGATTATGAAAAACTGTCCCTTGCAGAAAAATGGATACTTTCAAGAAGTGCTCATACCTCTTTACTTGTCAAACAGGGCATTGAAAACTATAAATTTAATGAGGCTGCATCTGCAGTTTATAAATTTGTATGGCATGAGTTTTGTGACTGGTTTATTGAAACTGCCAAGCCTGCACTTTATGACAAAGAGGGTGTGCAAAGAAGGAATTGTGCAAGAAGCGTGCTTTCAAAAGTCTTAAAGGACACTATTATAATGCTTCATCCTTTTATGCCTTTTGTTACAGAGGAGATATACAGCATTCTTCCTGGAACAAAAGGATCTGTTATGAAGGCATCCTATCCATACGACAAAAAAGAGTATGAAATTTATAGAAATGAGGTTGTTGAAAAAGATGTTGAATTTGTTTTTGATATGATTTCAGGTATCAGAAATATCAGAAGTGAAATGAAAATTCAACCTTCCATGAAGCTCAAGGTGCTTGCCCATACTGAGGATAAAAGAGAAAAAATTATTATCGCTGAAAATAAATCTTTTATTGTAAATCTGGCAACCCTGGAGAGTTTTTATTTTTGTGAAACTGACACTATCCCGTCATCCAGTGCTTCTTCTGTGACAGGAAATACAACCTGCTTTGTTATGCTTGAAGGTGTGATCGATTTTGATAAAGAGATAGCAAGGCTTGAAAAAGAGGTTGGAAAAAACACGAAAGAACTCCTTGGAGTACAAAAAAGACTGAATAATGAAAGTTTTCTTGACAAGGCTCCTGACAATATAATCCAGAAAGTAAAATCTCAGCATGCAGATCTTGAAGAGGAGAACAACAAACTTAAAGAAAACCTGGAAAGAATTGTGAAAATGAAGTAAAATCTTTTAATTATGAACACGATTGACAACATAATTAGACTCGCTCTGTTTGAAGATTCAGGACTTGGTGATATTACAACGGAAAGTATTCTGTCACAAAACTTAAAAGGCAAAGGCGTGATTGTAGCAAAAGAGTCTTT
>QMMT01000469.1 GCA_003647385.1 Deltaproteobacteria bacterium | reverse complement strand
GTGGATAAGATTGTCTCTCCTTCCGTACTGCCGATCACAACCTTAAATCTGGGGTCTGCCTGGAACTGTGATATGGTTTCAGGTGCCGGGATATTGGCAAATGCATCAATATCGCCGGCAAGCATGGCTGCTACAGCAGCAGCAGGATCAGGGATAATCTTGAAGGTTGCTTTAGTTAATTTGACCGGTTTTCCCCAATAAGAATCATTTTTCACAAGTTCAATACGATCCCCTTTTACCCATCGTTTAAACTTAAAAGGACCGGTTCCAATGGGATTGCTTTTGTTTTTATCAACACTTGCCGCATCAACAATAACAGCATCTCCCCATCCCATGTTAAACAAAAAGCTTCCGGTTGCCTGGTTTAAGGTAATGACAACTGTATCGGCATCTTTCTGCTCAACAGATTTAATGGGTTTAAACAATGCTTTTTGAGCATTAACACTTTTTTCAGAGCGTGCCCTGTCAAAGGAGAATACAACATCTGAAGCATCAAATTGTGCACCATCATGAAATTTTACCCCCTTGTGCAAATGAAACGTATACACTTTTTTATCAGCAGAGATGTCCCAGGATTTTGCTAAGCCTGGCTTAACAGCGCCGTTTTTGTCAATTCGGGTCAATCCTTCAAATACATTGGCATATACCACTTCATCAATGACGGCTGCAGCACCTGCTGTGGGGTCCAGATGGGGCGGTTCCAGCACAATTCCCATTGTTAAACTGCTTTTAGCCGCCATTGCAGATGATGTAGTAAAAATCACCATTACTGCAATAAGGCTTAATACAGCATACTTAAAACTATTCATAATTATTTCTCCTTTTTTTTAGAAATGTACTTTATACAATATTGAGCAGCTGAATAGCTCTTATCAGCTTTTAAACTTTTTTTGCAAGCAAAGACTGATAACTTTCAAATCCTGCAAAGCTTTTAGCCTCATAAACACCACGGGCAATAGCCCGTGCCACACAATCTGCTGCCAGCATTCCCAGTTTTGCAAGACCTGTGATGGGGTCAGACAGATTTTGTCTTCCAGTGGATATCACAAACAGGCTGTCTCCATCAAAGGGAGAATGAATCGGTCTGATAGCTCGGGCAAGCCCGTCCTGGGCCATAATTGCCACCCTTCTAGCCTGGGGTTTAGTTAAAATTGCATCCGTCGCAACGATGGCGAGTGTTGTATTTTTACCAACCGGGAGTTCAAATGCATAATCAAGATTAATGTGGTCATTTTCTCTGGGAACTTTCTGGCCTCCCAATTCATTATTCTGTTCAAAGGGTGCTGCCCACATGACGGAACTGCCCGGCATTGTCACGGAACCCATGGAATTTACTGCGGCAATTGCTCCAATAGTTATTTCATTATCTTCATCATCATAAACAAAGGAAGCACTTCCCAAACCACCTTTTATTCCACCGGCGACCGCTCCTATTCCTGCTCCCTGGTTTCCAAGCTTAAAATTTGTATCACATTGACTAACTGCTTTATGCCCCAAGGCTGCATAGGGAGAAACGTCTCCCCAGGATTTATCTCCTCCGTTTAACAGGTCAAATAGAATGGCGCTTGGAACAATCGGAATAATGGCATCTTCCAGTTGAAATCCAATTTTTTGTTTGGCAAGATATGACATGACCCCGCCGGCTGCATCCAGGCCATAGGCTGATCCACCGCTTAAAACCACTGCATGGACAACATCCACCAGACAATCGGAATTTAAGGCTTCTGTTTCACGGCTTCCGGGTCCCCCTCCCCGGACATCCACTGATGCAACAGCTGGTTCATCGGGTTTAACCACGGTTACCCCGCTTCTCAGATCCTCATTCTGGGCATTTCCTACCTTGATTCCAGGGACATCAGTAATCAAATTTTTTTCGCCAATTTTTATCATCAGTTTTTCCCCTTAAATTTTAAATGTGACATCCTTATCCAGGCCATAAATGGGTCTTCTTAAATATTTATAATTCAACAAATCATTTCTGGAAGTGGTTACACCTTCCCCGTCACAATGGATTGTTTGTTTTCCAATAGGGGCAAAGCCTGCCCGATAATGAATCCGTGATTTTAATAAGAGATATTTTTCATGTTCAGGCTGAATGCCAACCGAGGTAAAAACACCCGTGTCCCAAGGCTCATGGTGAAAAGAAACAACTACTATTTTTATTTTTCCCGTATCAAACAACGCGGTGGGCCCCATATCAACCTGTACCCCTGTATACATTGGGCCGTGGACAATCCATTGCCCATCGGTCAATACTTTTACCTGGCCTTCTATTTCAAGGGGTTTTCCCTCTAAACAGAGTGATGGAATGGCAATTTTACCTCCAAGGAAAAGTTTTATTTTTGTGCCAACGCCTGCCCTTTGCATTTCTTTTACAGCTTTTGGGTCATACACAGCTGCCACAGCAACGCCATCCAGGTCCTGGTCTATTATTTCCCTGATGACTGCCATGACATCCTGTGTTCCCCCTGACCCACAATTATCTTCATGGTCAAGAAGAATAACAGGATAGTCAGACAGTTCTTTTGCCCGGTCCACGGCATCTGTTAACGAGCTGCAATGATAAATAAATTCAGATCGCTTTTGCCAGGCAAGATCTGCTATTTTCTTTGCTGTTATTTTTGCCTGATTTTTATCGTTGTCAGTAACTACCAGTGTACTTGAACCCGTATCAGGCATATCAGATAAGGGAAATCCACCAAAAAAAGTGGCGGCCAGAACACCGGTCTGTTTTTCTGCCTGTGTGCAGGCGGAAACCAATGATTTCACGGGTTGATCATCCGTTCCCTGCTTTAGTGTGTGGGCCAGTAACGGCAGCTGCACCCGGGTCATTACAGGCGTATTCTTCCCCTCCATACTGTCCATTACAATCCTGCCCACCTGCAATCCCACCTCGTACATATCCACATGAGGATAGGTTTTATACCCAATCAAAGCCGTACAATTGTCCACCATTTTCTGTGTAAGGTTACAATGAAAGTCACAGGTTACAGCAATGGGCAACCCAGGTGCTATGGACCTGATTCTTTCCAG
>QMMT01000468.1 GCA_003647385.1 Deltaproteobacteria bacterium | reverse complement strand
TAAGAATCCAGGGTATTGGAAGCGGACAAAATCCTCAACTGCGTTACAAGATTTCTTAACGCCTCAACCTGTTGAAAACATAGCATATAATGGCAAGATTGATGTTTCACCGTTACAAGATCTCTTAATGGCTCAACCACCTGTTATTATTGGATTACTATCCAATTTAACAGGTTCTGTGTTACAAGATGACATCGCAAAGACCCTCCTTCGTATGCAACAATCCGGGCAGGAAATTTTGTTTTATAAAACCCACAAACAAGGAGGGACAGATGATTGTAAAAGAACCGATTTTAAAACAAAGAATCCGCAAAACACCCACAAGCTTCAGCTGGGTCGATCACCGACTGGTTAGACAAAGATATATAGAATCATGTACCCATGCACAGTCTGCTTTGTACTTGTTTCTGGTGTGTGTATCCGATGCCAGAGGTTTGAGTTATTACTCTGATAAATCCATTATAAAAAAACTGGATATGGATGTTCAGAGTTTGAGAGAAGCAAGAGCAGGTTTGGTCAAAAACAGTTTGATTGCCTGGCAAATGCCGATATATCAGGTTCTAAGTCTTGAGCCCATGGCTAATAACTGCCGTTCAGGGCAGATGATGAGCATGTCAGAACTTTTGGGAGGTGTAAAATGATTGATTATGAAACCTATGTTCAGATTAGAAATTATTTTACACAAGATTATTTAAAGTACAGTCAGATTGCCAATAAACTTGGACTGGATAATAGAACAGTAGCTATCTGGGCAAATGAACCAAGATACAGGGCAAGAAAATCAGCACCTCGTAAAAGCAAGCTTGATCCCTTTAAAAACCAGATTATCCAAATGTTGGAAAAACATGCCTATACAGCAAGGCAGATTTATCAGCGTATTACCCAGGATGGTTTTAAAGGAGGAATCACCATTGTTGAAGATTATGTCAGAAAAATCCGACCTCCAAAAACAAAGGCTTTTTTAAAACTTGCATTTGCACCTGGTGAGTGCGCTCAGGTGGACTGGGGTTCTTATGGAGCGGTTCGTGTAGGCTCTACCTCTCGCAGGTTAAGTTTTTTTGTAATGGTGTTATGCCACAGCCGAATGATGTATCTTGAATTTACTGTCTCTCAAACCATGGAACATTTTTTGGGATGTCATCAAAATGCCTTTCATTTTTTTGGTTGTGTTCCTGAAAAAATCATGGTGGATAATCTCAAGTCTGCTGTACTGAAAAGAACTGTCGGGTGTGCACCTGTATTTAATCCTAAGTATCTTGACTTTGCAAATTATTATGGGTTCTCTATAGCTGCCTGTAATGTAAGAAAAGGTAATGAAAAAGGCAGAGTAGAAAATGCTGTGGGTTATGTTAAAAAAAATCTTTTAAACGGCCTTGATATACCTGACTTCAGCGTAATGGAGCCTGTTGCAAAAAATTGGCTTGACACTATAGCCAATGTCAGAGTCCATGGAGAAACCGGCAAACGTCCTGTGGATATGTTTAAAAAAGAGTTGCCCCTTCTTGGCAGATTACCTGCAACACCTTATGATATTGGCCAAATCAGTCAGGTGAGAGCTTCAAAGCAATACAGAATCAGCCTTGACGGTAATCAATATACAGTTCCTGCACAACTGGCCGGTGTAAGACTCACCTTGAAAAAATACCAGAACACGATTTGTCTGTACCATGGCAAAGATATGATTGCCAAACACCCCAGATGTTATGACCGCAAACAGGACATACAGAACCCGGATCACTCAACAACTCTTTTGGCACAAAGAAAAAAAGCTGCTGACCAGGCTGTCTATATGAAATTTTTAACCTTATCCAATAAAGCTCAGGAGTATTATCAACAATTGGGACAGCGCAGGATAAACCCGTTCCATCATATCAGGAAAATTGTAGCTTTAAGTGAAATTTATCCTAAGGAACAGGTTGCACTTGCCATTGAAGATGCCATTAAATTTGATGCTTACTCAAGTGAATACATCACAAATATTTTAGAGCAGCGCCTGAACCGCAGTAAAGAGCCGGGAGTTCTTCATGTCACAAGAAGCAGTGATTTACTGGATTTAACCATTGCCCCGCCAAACTTATCAGTTTATACAGGAGATAAAAATGCATGATTTGGAAAACCATCTTACATATTTAAAATTGCCATATATCAGGGAGAATTATGAATCTGTTGCAAAAACAGCAGCCAGCAAAAGCTGGACTCATATCCACTATCTATCAGAATTGATTAAACAAGAATCTGGTTTACGCAGGGATAGAATGATCCAGCGCAGGATACGTATGGCCAAATTCCCTGTTATAAAAACAATGGAACATTTTAACTGGTCATGGCCGAGAAAAATCAACAGGGTTCAAATTGAAAATCTATTTCGTTTGAAGTTTATTGAAGCTAAAAGCAATGTTATATTTATAGGTTCTGTTGGAATTGGTAAAACCCATATTGCCACAGCTTTGGGGTACCAAGCCTGCCTTAAAACGCATACAGTACTGTTCACTTCTGCCATTGATGCTGTTAATAATCTTGTAGCAGCACAACGGGCAGGTTTTTTAAAACAGGAACTTAAAAAATACCTTAAACCTCGCCTGCTTTATCTCGATGAGCTGGGTTACCTGCCTATAGATAAAACCGGGGCAGACCTACTCTTCCAAATCATAAGCCAGAGATATGAACAAGGCTCCATTATTATTACAACAAATCGCGTGTTCCAGGAGTGGCCAAAAATCTTCAACAATGACAGCACCCTCACCTCTGCATTACTTGACAGATTACTGCATCATACAGAAGCTGTTGTTATTGAAGGGGACAGTTATCGTATGAGAGAAGAGAAAAAAGAGTAGATTTTATCCTTGAGCCGGTTGATCAAAAATACTGATTTGCCGGCTTTTTTGGGCATACATTTTCAAACCGGGCATTTTATGACATTTTCACACCGCCGCTAACACCATTAAATCCCTGTTTTGTTAAATATTGATCAAGACCAAGGGTTCGAAATGCTTCCAGTGCAACATGCTCACAGCTGACACTGCGCGGCCTGATCATCTCTAGGCTGTCTATATTTACTTC
>QMMT01000467.1 GCA_003647385.1 Deltaproteobacteria bacterium | reverse complement strand
TTCTATAATGTTCCTATACTCTTTGTTTCAGGCCGTGAGGATCATAAAACGGGGTCTTGCAGACTATGGCTTTTACCCGATCTTTAACATCCATTCCATCTTCGAATAATTCAAGTGTGGAACCGATTTCGGACAATGCTTCTTCAACCAGGGCCAGTCCAAATGCTTTTCCCAGTGTTTCACTGTAGCGGCAGGAACAGATATTTCCAACCACATCATTTTTGTCTGCAACAATAACGGCTCCGTCGCCGGGAACTTCTGCATCATCGTCGATTGTGAACCCGACAAGTTTTAATCTTTTCGGCTGGTCTTTGGCAATTCTCAGAGCATACGCACCCACTTTCTTGTTTTTTGTATCTTTTTTTGCCCAGACATGCCCCATTCCTACATCAAGAAGGTTGACCCGTGACTCGGTTTCCTGCCCTATGATGATATGGGCCTTTTCAAGTCTTAAAATAAATTGTGCTTCCTGGCCAAACGGTTTGATTCCAAAACTATTTCCGGCCTCAAGGATGGCGTCCCACAAGGATGCCGCAGCAGATGCCGGCACATGAATTTCATAGGCAAGCTCGCCTACGAACCCCACTCTCATAAGCCAGACACCCACCCCGCCAATCTGTGTTTTTCTGATTGCATTGGGTGGAAAACCGGTATTTGAAAGATCAATATCAACAAGTTTTTCCAATACCTTGCGGCTGTTTGGGCCGGCAATATTCATACCGGAAAGCTGGTCCGTAAGATTGACCATACTATAATTCCAGTTTTCATACCGGCTATGAAATCGGAACCATTCAATGGTTTTGGCTGCATGCCCGGTTGAAGTCGTGAAGATGTAATCATTTTCTCCAATGTGTGCGGCAACCCCATCATCAAGCAGGCATCCGTCTCCGTTCAGTGCCACAACATATTTAAGCTTTCCCTCTTTAAGCCCATCCATGGAATTAATATAAATTCTTTCAAGGACTTTAAGGGCATCTGAACCGGATATTCGAAATTTTCCAAGAGTTGAAACATCGGTTATCCCAACATTGCACCGGACATTTTTGACTTCATCACGGCAGCTTGTATCTTTAGAAAAATACTTTGCTCTTTTCCATACCCCCATTCTCTGCATCACAGCCCCTGCTTTTAAATGATTATCATAAAGAGGCGTGACTTTAAAAACAGGGTGGTTGGCACCGGACAGAGTAGCAAGACTCACCGGCTCAACAGGTGGCCTTACAGTTGTGGGTACAAAGTTATTTATACTTTTTCCGGTAATCTCTGCAAGAATTATAGACAAATTACTTCCCGGCAGGGCACTTTGACCCGCCCCAAGGCCAACAGATACAAACCGCTTGGCAAGATCTGTTCTCTCCATACCTGCCTGCACGCCCTGCCTGACCGTTTTTAAGGTGGCGTCTTCGTCAAAACATATAAAACTTTTTTCTCCTTCTCCAATCTTGGAAGAATGGGCGATGAGGCAGGGGATATACTTCTCTTTTTCCACCGTCATATCATCCCGAAGAGACGCAACGCTATACCCCATGGATTCAGCGGCATCAAGCCCGGCATGGTATCCTGATGCTTCAATATTCTGCCCCTTCTCAAGCCCTCTGGCCCTTCCCGCAAAAAATACTTTTTCAGGCAGTATCGCAGGGATAAAGAATCCTGTATTTGGATCATATTCCACTTTTGCTCCAGATGTGGATACCACTCTCACATCCGCGGATCTTCCTGCATTGACAACCACCGTATCGCAATTAACGCTTGTGGCAGCACCGGTCTTTAAATGTGTCAAAACAGCCTTTCGAATCTTCCTGTAACCCGCAACCCTGGAAACAGCGTAACCCGGTCTGAACTCAATATTTAGCTGCCTAAGTTCTTTTACAAGCGCCGGATCAAAACCCGATTCCCTGGAATCTGCCACCATAACAACCTGTACGCCAAGCTTTGCAAGATCCAGGGCTGATTCAAGACCCAAATTATCACCGATACTGAAAGCAAGTCTCTTACCTGGGCTGACACCATACTGGTTTACAAGACGATGAGCGCAATCTGCCTGCATTACCCCGGGTCTGTCATTATGCTCAAAAACCAGAGGTCTCTCAAGGCACCCTGTAGCGCATATGACCGATCCGGCCATTATCTCAATATATTGTTCATCATAGGTATCATCAACAGATCCCCGTTTATAAGCAGTAACTTGACGCTCTCCCCAAATCCCCATTACAAAGGTATCTTCAAGTACGATAATTTGAGAGCTTTCTTTTACCTGCTTTGCAATGTTGGCAGCTCTTTTTACTGCAGGAAGGCCATCTATCAATGCAGTTCTCCAATTGTAAAACCCGCCGAGTTCTGCCCTCCGTTCAAGCAGAATGACACTGGCACCGGCTTTTGCAGCCCCGAGAGCCGCCGTCATTCCAGCAGGCCCTCCCCCGATCACGCAAACATCTGTATGAAGAAATCGTTCTTCAGTCTTTTTGCTGTAATCATAGTCAAGATCAAGCTTTCCTGTCCCTACTGCTTTTCTCAAAGGCTCAATGACTTTTTTCCATAAGAAAGCCGGTTTATGAAAGATCCTGTAATAAAAGCCTGCTGACATACAAAAGGAGAATTTATCCAAGACTCCCATCAGATCATAATTTAAAGATCCCACATAATTTTGTGCCCTTACCGTCAACCCCTCCTTTATGGGCGTTATTTCAGCCCTGGTATTGGGTATCTTATCCACCTCAACCAGTGTTGAAACACCTTCGCCGTCAAGGCTGAACAATCCCCTGGGCCGATGATATTTAAGGCTTCGGCTTATTGTTTTTACACCAGACGCATGCAAAGCGGTTGCGAGGGTATCGCCATCAACCCCTGTGTATTTTTTTTCCTGCCAGAAAAAGGTAATTTTTTTATCTTCATTGATTCGTCTTGTTAAGGGTTGATACAAGCGTTTCATTTTACATCCCCGCTGCTAACCTGCAAATTCGTTCTTGTATCCCGTTCAATTATAAACCAGGTTCCACAGCCTTTTACATGACACCACCACTCTTTCTGAATACCTGTGTGATTGCCATTGCTATATAAGTATTCCAGATA
>QMMT01000466.1 GCA_003647385.1 Deltaproteobacteria bacterium | reverse complement strand
CAATACCGCTGAGATCCGGCATATTGATACCCATGACAACGATATCCGGAGCATGGTGTATGGCAAGAGCAACAGCACCTTGTCCCGTTTCCGCTTCTGCCACAACTTCCATATCATTTTCATTGGCAATCAACTCACAAAGCCCCTGCCTGATAAGTTCCTGGTCATCTGCAAGTAAAATTCTGATACTCATAAGTCATCCTATGCGGTAGGGGTACCCTCCGGCACCCTGTTTCAATATAATTTCCGATTATATTAGTATTTTAAACTGATATGAAAATAAATCTATTGGTAGAAATGCGTATTTTGGGGGTTATAAAATCTGATAAATGTTTGTTTGGAAAAATTTCAGGAAGGGAAAAACTGGGGTTTAATACTCCGAGGATACCAGTCCTTCGCTGATGGCATACCGGGTGAGTTCCGCTACACTGTTGAGGTTGAGCTTTTTCATGATATGGCGGCGGTGGGAAGAAACGGTTTTTCCGCTGATAAATAACCGGGAACCTATGTCTTCTGATGTCAGTCCTTCAGCAACCAGCTGCAGGATCTCCCTTTCCCTTGAACTTAAGAGAGAAAAAACCGATGATTTGTCTGACTTGAAATCTGTGGCATAATCCTCCATAACCGTACCGATGATCTGGGAACTTAAATAAGGTTTGTCCTTTATGACGATACGGATGGCCGTTGCAAGCTCTTCATAGGCACAGTGTTTTACAAGGTATCCTGATACCCCAGCCTTCAGCATTTCTTTGACAAACCGTCTGGTTGAATGGACGGAAAGGGCAATGACCTTAATGTCTGGATTATTTTTGAGAATTAATTTTGTGGCATCGATACCGTTTAGATCCGGCATATTGATATCCATCACAACAATATCAGGTGTATGCACGCGGGCCAGCTCTACCGCTTCTCGTCCATTTCCCGCCTCTGCCACAACACTCATATCTTGTTCGCCGGCTATCAGGGCACGAAGACCATCCCTGATAAGCTTGTGGTCATCTGCCAGTAAAATCCTGATACTCATATCTATGTCCCGGGCCGTGGTCATTCAAGTTAGAAGAAGAAGTATATTTAAACATACGCTAATTTTTAAGAAGAATCAAATTGTTGATTAAAAACGGCTGATCCTTGACTTTTTAAGTAGGTTTGACTACCAATATTGGCATTATGAAAAATATCAGGAAGTCAAAAAAGATGTTTAATTTCCATTACTTTTCCCGTGCAGCTTTATTTTTTATTCTTATTTTTCTGATTCTTTTTTTAGAGCCCGCTCAGGAATTTTTTCCCGATAATACCGAGGGAAAGACGATTTACCGTTCCCCATGTGAAATGCTGGATGGCTGGGAATATCATTGGGGTAACATAGAAAACGGCGGGATACCAAAATCTGAGTGGGCAGCCGTAGACCGGCCTATTAATCCTCCGGACAGAAATGGCCGGACCTTGCTCTGGCTAAGGCATGCGCTGCCGTATCGAAACTGGGAGGTTCCAGCGCTGCTGATTGACGGCAAGGGCGTGCTGTTGACGTTCAAGGCCTTTATCGATGACCGGATGATTTATCAATTCGGCAGAATGACTCCTTCGGGCCAGGGGAACCTTTCCGGTATTTCATCCCACATCATCCATATAGGGAATAATTTTGCCGGAAAACAGTTAACGCTTAAGGTTTTTTCTGATTATACCAACATTGGTATCCGGGGAAAAGTTACCATCGGTTCTGAATCAGACCTGATTCAGAATATTATTAAAAAGGATTTCAAGCGGTTTGTTATAGGGATTTTTATGATGTTTATCGGCATCCTGGACCTTATGATTTATAAAGAAAGCGTGAGGAAAACAGGTGCTGTTTCCATGCTGGGAGTTCTTGCGATAAGTGTTGGGGTATATACCCTGAATGTGACTGCCATAAAGGATCTTATCTTATATGCACCGGTTTTCTGGTTCAATGTTTATATTGCTGCCATGTTTTTGATTCCTGTGGGCGCAATGGGGTTTATATGGCAGACTTTTCGGCCGGTTTGCGGAAATATTTACCACCGTATCTGGCAGTTTCATCTTATCTTTGCCCTTATCGGTCAGTCAGTATTTATTCTGATCCTGGCTTCTTTTCTTTCCATGGCTGTCGGCTCTTTTATGCTGACAATATTAAGAGTGCTCCTGATTTTAGAACTGATCCTGATTGTAAGTGTTTGTGTTAAAGATGCGTTGGTAAAAGGAAATATAGAGGCAAGGATTTATCTGTTCGGATTTATACCGATTATTATCGGTGGTATCCATGATGTCCTTGTGGGGCTTGGCAGGATAGACTCCACTTATTCGTTTGTACCCTGGGCCCTGATGGTTTTTATCCTCAGCATGGAAATTATCAAGCGGCAGCAGAATATCAGGACAAGAAACAGGCTGGAGGTATATGCTGAAGAACTTGAAGTGAAGTCAAAAGAAAAAACAGAGCTGATCAATGAACTTCATGATGGTCTTGGCGGGTTTTTAACCAGTATAAAATTTCTTTCGGAAATGGGGAAGAAAAATCCATCCGATGAAGGGATAAAAGAAATATTGTCTGATATATCAAAACTTTCAAGCGACAGCCTGATTGAAATCGGAAGCTTTATGCAAAGCCTTGAAGAAGAGGAGATCAGTTGGCCTGTGGTTGTTGAAAATCTGTACCGCACCGGTAAAAAAATGATTGAGCCTTTGGGTCTATCCTTTGAGTTTAAAGAGAATATTGATCTGAAAGCAAAGAATCCCGACAGCATCCTTTTTTTAAACCTTTTAAGAATCTATAAGGAAGGATTGACAAATATTATCAAACATTCCAAGGCAGAACAGGTGATTGTCAGGGTCGATATATCAACAAGAAAACTGATGCTCTCCATAAAAGATGATGGAAAAGGGCTTGGGAAGGATATCGTGAGGGGCAGGGGACTTCCCAATATGCGTGCCAGGGCCCAGAAACTCAATGGCAGTTTTACCATTGATTCAGAGGATGGCACCTGCCTGAAGCTGGAACTCGTGCTCAAAGCTGCGGGCTGATTGGTCAGGAAATAGTAGGATATGCCCATGTATGACGT
>QMMT01000465.1 GCA_003647385.1 Deltaproteobacteria bacterium | reverse complement strand
CCGTTGTTCAGTGTTTTTAGAATCTCTTGAATGACATCCTCTGCCTTTTCAACAGGTACCTGGCAGGTGCCCACGCGGCGGTGACCGCCACCGCCATTCTTCAACATCAATGATCCCACATCTACTGTAGCCGTTTTGTTGATGACACTGTAGCCGCAGGTGATCACAATATTCTGATGTTGAAAGCCCCACATTGCCAGCATGGAAATATTCTGTTCAGGAAAGAGACTGTATAGCAGAAATCGATTTCCCGTATAAATTTCCTTTTGATTGCGCAGGTCGGTGAGCACTACTGAATCGTGTACCGTGCTGTTCTGCAGCAGCATCTCACGAAACAGTCTGTCCTGTTTGAAATAGCGGTCGGTCCGCTCTTTGATGTCGGAGAGCATCAGAATCTCTTTGTCGGTCTTTTCACGGCAGTAATCGATCATGTCCATCATAAGAGCATAGTTACTGATCCGATAGTCTCTGTATCGGCCCAGGCCGGTGCGGGGGTCCATGACAAAGGATAGCAGTGTCCAGCCAGTGGGGTCGAGTATTTCCTCTTTGGTGAACTGCGCTGAATCGGCCCTGTCTACCGCTTTGATCAGATCATCCAGATGAGCGTTTTTAAATCCGTCATATCCGCCGTAATAGTCGTAAACTACCCGGGCAGCACTTAAAGCTGAGGGATCACTCTTCCCAGTGAAGTCACCAAAAGCCTTTCGTTCGTGTTCGCTTGAGTGGTGGTCGAACCAGACACCGCAGCCTGGTACGTAAGGTATGTTGGCGAGAATATCGTCTGAAGTAATGTCTATGATTCCGTCCTGAATATCCTTGGGGTGCACAAATTTGATATCATCAATTTTCCCCGCTTCTTTTAAGATGGCCGCACACCCGAGGCCGTCAAAGTCTGATCTGGTAACCAATCTCATATTTTTCTCCTCTATTATGAACCAAAATAATTTTAAAAATTGTAACACAGGGGCAGAGAAGATAACAAGGAAATTGTCGAATAGAATGTGAGGTGGATGATTGGTAAAAACAATTTTGATTGTTCATACCATTGACATGAACGAATCAATTTGTCTATATTTTGTTTTAACAGGAAAAAAATGATTTTTATGAATAAAGTTACAGTTCGGAGAAGATCTTTATGAAGCAATATACCATTCATCCCATTGTTATGGGAACAAAAGTGTTTGATAAAAGTATGATGACCTATCAATATGGTCAGGGTACGCCATATACCATTCCTATTTATACATGGGTAGTAAAAGGAGGAGATAAACATATCCTTGTGGATACAGGAGAGATGAGCCCAATCCAGTCAAAGGATAGGGAAGATGCCATTGGCGGCCAAATTTTTACTTTTGAGCAGGGTCTTGAGCAACATGGCCTGTCACCATTGGATATTGATATTGTCATTCATACCCATCTTCATATGGATCATTGTGAAAATGATTATAAATGTGAAAATGCCAGATTCTATATCCATGAAAAAGAACTTGAATCTATCCACGACCCCCATCCCCTGGATTATCGGTATCTGGAAGACTATATTGATGATATTGAAGAAAACAATCAGATTGAAATCATCAGAAACGATTGTGAAATCTTAGACGGTATTTGTGTCAAACATACACCGGTTCACACAAAAGGCGGATTAACGGTTTATATTGAAACAAAAAAAGGCACCGCTGTCATCACAGGATTTTGTGTGATAGATGAAAATTATGATCCGCCGTTAGAAATTAAAGGTATGGAAATGGATGTGATTCCGCCCGGAACACATGTGGATGTTTACAAAGCGTATGATATTATGAAACAGGTTCAAAAAGAAGCTGATATCCTTATTCCCCTGCACGAACCAAGGTTTGCATCCATCAAATCTATCGGCTGATCATTACCAAAATAATCTAAAATTTTGGACGAAATGTGGCAACCGGCTCCGCATCCCACAATGATCTCAAGGTTGATGTGTTTCTTGACATTTCTAATAAATTTGAATACGAGTAAAGAAAAAAATATAAACAGGAGGTCAGTTATGCGTAATATTCTCATCATATGTCTGTTATTCTTTGCTTCAACCGCAATGGCTGCAAGTGATATTATTGCTACCTATAAATACCAGGACGGCAATATGGTAACCATCGTAACACGGGACAGTCAGCATGTCAGGATGGATACATCTGCAACCAGCTATCTGCTGCTTCAAGAAGGCAAGGTATACTCTGTTTCCCGGGATGATAACGGCCAGTGGATGGTTATGGATATGGGACAGCTCAAGGCTGCGACATCCAGTGGGTTCACAAGCCTGTTTGGCGGTGGAGAGACAACGGTGGAAAAAGAGTACTCAGCAACGTATGAACAAACAGGTCAAAAAGAAAAGATCGCCGGATATACCGGGGTGGTCTATAATGTTGATGTAATGGAAGATGGTGAAGTTGTTCGAAGGGATGAAGTGGTGTTAAGTTCTCATTCTGATCTTAAAAAGGTCAATGAAGGATGGTCTGCCATCGCTGCGAAAATGGGTGAAAGCATGGGCGAAGAGATGGCCAAGAGTCTTGAAAAAGCAACAAAAAAAGCCAAGGAAGCCGGATATGGCGGTATGCTGAGATATGGTGATGAAATGAAGCTTCACAATTTGAAAAAAATGTCCCTTGATGTCTCATACTATGAGATACCGACTGGCGCGCAAACTGTTGAAATGGGTCAGATGCCCAGTTTTCAACAACCGCCGGACAATAATCAACAGCAGCAATACCAGGATCAACAGCAGGCCTATGATCAACAGCAGCAATACCAGGATCAACAATATCAAGGTCAGCAACAATATCAAGGAGAGCAACAGCAAGATCAGGCAGGCCAGGTTCTTGAAGACGATGCAAAAGATGTGGGCCAGGCTGCCAGACAGGAAGCCAAAGATGCAACGATTGATGAAGTAAAAGAGGGTGTCAGGAGTCTTTTTAAAAGTATGTTTGATTAAACTATGCTTTAAAAGTATTTGATTTTTAGGCCCTTTTTAGCAAAATTTATGTAAAAAATACTATATTTTTGGTTTAATTGCCCAAAAGTATTGATTTATATGT
>QMMT01000464.1 GCA_003647385.1 Deltaproteobacteria bacterium | reverse complement strand
CTTCAATGCCGGTTAATAAACGCATCAGAGTATCATTATGTGGTAATTTTTCAATTTCAGGAAAAAATGTTTTAAGATTTTCCAGAAATACCGGCATCGTCATCTCTCTATCGGCTTCACGCCTGGAGGATACATTAAAGACAAACATGAAGATTCCGTAAATCATGAGAATAGTAAGCTTGTATTTTAATTTTTTAGGGTTCCTTGTATCCTTAATCTTAGATAAGCGCTTTAACAAACCGGGAAGCTGAGATTTGATAATTCTGATTTGATCTGTGACGATTGTGTTACGGGCTCTGATCTCTTCTTCAACGCTTTTATACTCACAAGTGCTGTTTTTTAATACGATTTTTGGTGTGCTCTTCAAATTTTCTGAAAACTGTTTTTCACGCAAGATAAGCTGGGCCTTGTTTTTTGCGATTCTCATCTGGTTAATGATTTTCTGATCAGGATGTTTACTCATATGCCGAATTCCCGGTTAAATCCTTTGAACACAAAATTTTGCGAAAATCTTTAACCAAAGGCTTCATATAAATCTTTTTTGGACTTGTTTTGTAAGTTTTACCCTTGCGGACAAGGCCTTGTCCCGTAGTCATACCAAGATATTCCCAGTTGGAGGCTTGATAACATGTTCCATGGTAGAGCACAGGATCAACAAAAGTCTCCATTAAAACCGGATGAAAACCCCACTTTTTATGCCAGTCATCTTTTATCCTGCGACCAACCTTTCCTAAAACATGACTGGCTAAATTCTTGATGCGTACCCATGGAAAAATCAAAAACCGAGAGTTATTAACTACCCATGCCAAATTCTGCAGCCGCTGGTTTGTTGTCCATCCAATCCATTTGTCCCTCACTGTTATTGATTTTGCTGCACCTGAAAATAATAGGCATCCAAGAATTTTATGACCATTTTTAATGAAATACCGCATGACATATCCAAACGGCTGACTATAACCAAGATAATGATGCCGGAACATATATTCATTCCATAACCGGATATCCTTTTGGATACTTAAAGTTTCCATACTAATGTTGCTGAAATCACCCGCTATTTTTTTCAATTCAGGCTCAGGATCTGTTTTGGAGGTTAATACTATTTTTGTTCGCTTTGGTTTAACCTGAATCCGTTTTGCAGGAAGTTGTAAAAAACTTTTTGCTTCCAATTTTTCTAACATTTTCAAGCAGGCATCAAATTTGTTACTGCCTGATGCTGTATGCCAGTTCAAATGTTCACAAATTGTTTCTGTTAATTCATAGCGGCTTAAATTTGAAAACAAACTGACAGTTTCCTGAATTTCTTTGATCTCTTTATGGGTAACTTCCCGACCGCAGCAAATCATAGCAGGATCATTTTTTTGAATCATAGCTGTATCCATCTTATGTGGTTTGTATTTAAGGACAACGCTACAGTATCAAAATTTAAAAATTCTGTCTACAGGTTTTTTGCGATAAAAAAAAATATGAGCTTGTCGAAAGCCTTACTATCTTTGACTTAAAAAAAACGTGCGTCAAGGGTGGCGAAGATCTGGGTTGGAAATTTTTGGATGTAAGAAAACAACTTTGAAAGACCATCATTTTTTAAGTCTTTTCAACAACCGCCCGTCAATAAAGATCAACCCGGTAAAAATCAATGCCATTCCGGCAAAGGCATTCCATCTCAGGCTTTCTCCCAGGACCATCATTCCTAAGAATATGGCGCTGACAGGAATTAAAAAAGTGACCAGCAAAATATTGGTAGCTCCTGCTTTTGACAGAACATAAAAATAAATAATATAGGCCAGTGCTGTAGAAATGGCGGAAAGACCGAATAGAGCCATCCAAGTTCCGGTTGTTGGGTTAAGACTCAAGGGTTGCTCCATCATAAATGTCAAAGGAATCATAATAATGGTAGAACCTGTCAGCATTCCTGCTGCCACGACAACAGGGTCAATCTCCTTGAACCTGCGGCCAAAAATGGCGGCAAAAGCATAGAGGAGAGCTGCACCCAGCACTGCAACCTGTCCTGCGATCTTCAGTCCAACACCATTTAAGGCATCGATACCGATCAAGATGGCCACGCCGCCCCATCCAAATAAAACACCGATCAGCCTGTTTTTTGTCAATGGTTCGTCTTTTGTTAAAAAATGTGCAAGGATCACACTGAAAACGGGCGCCGTTGCGTTTAAGATAGCTGCCTGACTTGAGTCAATATGGCTTTGTCCCCATGTGATGAGACTGAAAGGAATCACATTGTTCAACGCTCCAAGCGCCAGCAATGCACCCCAGATACCAAATTTTTTTGGCATTTTTCGACCGGTAAACCAGACAAACCCCAATAGGAGAAAAGCTGCAAACCCCACCCGGCACAGCACAATGGTCAAAGGCGTCATTCTCTCTACGGCAATCTCTACAAAGAAAAAAGAGGCTCCCCAGATAATGGAAAGAATAATGATCAGGCACCATAATTTTACCCCCATAACCTTATTCATATTTTTCCCATCCCCAATATGTCGTTTAATTCTGTTTCATCTGGCAATCATGATTCTTAGAACAGACCTGGCAAGTTGTGCCAACCTGAACAGTATCATACCCCGGTCCCAAACCAATAAAACAGGAAATTGTTTTAAAAGGAGAAAGAACAGCATCTTCTCGAATTTTAACATTGATTTTTTCAAGGGGTAAAAGAGTGCAGAGTTTTAGCTGTTCTTCAAGTTCCCAACCATGAATTGATCCAGGACTCAAAAATGGACTTACACCCCATCCCAAATCACGAGCCTTTTTTTCTGCTATTTCCTTAACTGTCTGTTCCACTTTACTAAGGACTATCAAACCAATAAGATCAAGAAAATAGGCCTCCAGCAGATCCCCATTATATGAAGCATTTTTAGATTTCTGCTCAAGCTCCGGTCCCGCTGTATAAACAGAGATAAGGGCATGCCTGGCATGGGTTAAAAATTGAAAAGAATACCCGAAATCAAGATCCACATGACTGCCGGAGCTTTGAATCACACGCCCTAAATTATCTTGATCGGTATTTTCAAACTCAAACCATTGGTGTACAGCCATAGGGTTCCATATACCTTTGGCTTG
>QMMT01000463.1 GCA_003647385.1 Deltaproteobacteria bacterium | reverse complement strand
GTTGTCAGGATCTAATCTTAATTTTGAAAAATTCATAAAGAATCCTCTTAAAATTAATTTGAAAAAAAATACAAGTATCCAAATTTGGGAAGATCTAAAGCTGTATTCAGGTTTCCCTGACCCATATTTGCAAAAAGATGCCAGATTTTATAAAATTTGGTCTAATACTTATAAAAAACAGCTTCTTCGTGAAGATATCCGTGATCTTTCCTCCCTTAGAAGTTCTGAAAATGTTGAAATACTTTATTCTCTGTTGCCTTCAAAAATCGGCAGTCTTTTATCCATGGCTAATCTCAGTCGGGATATTAAAGTCTCTTTTGACAGTATTAAAAGCTGGCTTGCACTTTTTGAAAATTTTTTTATGGTTTTCAGGATTTCACCGTGGACAGCAAAAATTTCTAGGGCAATAACAAAGGAAAAGAAAATATATCTTTTTGATTATGCCTCAATTGATTCAAAGGGTGCCAAGTTTGAAAATATGGTTGCACTTGAATTGTACAGAGCTGTCAGCAATTGGAATGACACAGGCCTTGGAGAGTTTTCCCTTAATTTCATAAGAAACAGGGAAAAACAGGAAGTTGATTTTGTACTGATCAAAAAGAATAAACCATTTCTTTTAATTGAAACCAAATTATCAGATGATACCCCCGGCAAAAGCCTTATTAAATTTCAGAATATGCTAAATATTGATACCGTCTTATTGGTTGACAAACCAGATGTCTGTAAAAAAATTTCAAACAAGCAGAATAAAATTTTGATAATAAGTGCGGATCACTGGCTGTCTTACCTGCCTTAAGTATTAATTTTTAATCGGTACCCGGGTGTGAAAATATGTATATTCTTATTCGGGTAAAGGAGATAAATTATGATGATTCAAAATGATGGGAAAAAAGTACTTATCATTATGGATACACCGCCATGGTATTATCGGTTGGTCTATGGTCGCCCGGGTCATAATGCCATAAAAAAGTCAATTCTGGAATTTTGCGGGGTCAAACCGGTTAAAATCAGTTCCATCGGGCCTGTGAAACAGTCTAAAGAGAGTAAAAGAGAGACTTGGCTGAGCAATGTCCGGAAACTCGGTGAAAAATTGGTGTAAAAAGATTTTCCTGTTAATTTCAGACAGGATGTTGAAACCAAATTTTTAAAGGAGAAAAGTCGTGCCCATACTTTTTGAGAGAACGAGTATCAAGACAATGGAGTTAAAAAACAGGCTGGTACGTTCGGCAACCCATGAGGGAATGGCCGATGAAAACGGCTTTCCCACCCGGAATCTTTTTGAATTATATGAAGGCCTGGCCAAAGGAGGGGTTGGACTGATTATTACCGGGTATGCCTTTGTCTCACATGATGGTAAATCTCCTTTTATAGGAATGCAGGGGATCGACAAAGATGAGTATATTCCCAAATACCGAAAACTTGTGGACACTGTCCATCTGCATGGTGCTAAAATTGCCATGCAGATTGTTCACTGCGGTCGGCAGACCACGAAAGAGGCTATCGGCATGCAGCCCCTGGCGCCATCACCGGTAAAGGATAAATCCCTTTTTGTTATGCCCGGAGAGATGACAAATGAAGATATCGAGAGAATTATTGAGGCCTTTGCCCAAGCCTCCCGCAGGGTCATGGAAAGCGGTTTTGATGCCGTCCAGATCCACGGTGCCCACGGATTCTTGATTAACCAGTTTCTTTGTCCGCACACCAATCGCCGGAAGGATAAATGGGGCGGTTCACTGGAAAATCGAATTCGGTTTGTGAAAGAACTCTACAAACAATGCCGCAGACAGGTTGGAGACGATTATCCCATCCTCATCAAGATCAATGCTTATGACAACATGAAAAAGGGTCTTAAACTGGAGGAGAGTGTTGTAATGGCTAAAAGGATGGCTGAAATGGGATTTGATGGTATCGAGGTGAGTTGCGGCATTGGTGAAGATGGTTTTTCCACATTCAGGGGGGAGTTTCCCTTAGATGTTTTTCTTGATGAATGGGACATGTATAAAAACAAAAATCCATTGTTCCGCTTTATGATGCGGCGCTTTGGTAAAAAGCTGATAAAACCGCTTCAACTCACTCAGGCCTTTAATCTGGAAAGTGCTCAAGCTATTAAGACCGCTATAAATATTCCGGTTTTCCTGGTCGGAGGAGTTACAGATCCTGCTATAATGGAAAGAATTGTTAAAAGCGGTGATGTTGATTACATTTCCTTGAGCCGGGCTTTAATTGCTGATCCGAAATTTCCCGAAAAGATCAGGAAGGGAAGCCAAAAGATCTCAGGTTGTATCCATTGTAACCTGTGCGCAGCATATTCAATTTGTGAACCCCTTCAATGTTACCGGGGGAAAAAAATTAATCGGCATGTGCAATTATCATAAGCATGTGCATCTTTCTGCCGATTTGATATTCGGTACATGGATTGATCCGGCAAAATAAAGTTGATCGGGATTCTGATCTGGTGTATAAACACCCATTTGAATATTGTTAGAAAATAATATCTTTAATATCAGGATCTTGTCAGATCTGGAAGGGAAGTTTAACGCATGAGCAGGATGATAGATATAGCAAAAATCAGGTTAGGGGTAGTGGGTGCCGGTGCCTGGGGTACGGCCCTTGCCAAATTGCTTGCAGATAAAGGTTTTGTTCTGGACCTTTGGGTGTTTGAATCTGAAGTAAAAGAGCAGATTGAAACAGACAGGGAAAATAAGTTTTTTCTTCCCAATATAAAACTGCCGGATAATATTATTCCAACCAATGATCTTAAAATTGCTGTAAATCAAAAAGATCTGGTACTCGTAGTCGTACCATCCCATTGCATGCGCGATGTAGCAGGCCGGATGAAAAATTTCATCAGTCCCGAAACAATCGTTGTGACGGCGTCAAAGGGAATTGAGAATAAGACGCATATGACCATGACCCAGATTCTTGCAGAAAAAATTAATTTTCTTCCCAAAGAAAATTTTGCCGTGCTTTCAGGTCCAAGCTTTGCCAAGGAAGTTGCCAATAAAGTTCCAACTGTTGTTGCGGCTGCATCAACCAGCCGGGATGTATCCGAGTATGTCCAGAAAATATTTTCC
>QMMT01000462.1 GCA_003647385.1 Deltaproteobacteria bacterium | reverse complement strand
CCATGATACCGGCCGCATAGTTGTGGGAGTTAGCAGTTTTATCATCACGGCCAAATCTTTTTGCAAGAGCAAGCTGTGCTTCAGTAGCAGGGCCCGGGACCGAAGTAATTGTAAAAGCAGTTGTCCAGAAATAATTTTCAGCTGCAGTTCCTGCCAGAGCAATAAGATCATTACCTCCGGTGTAATGGGCTCCCATGAAGGTGATTTTACCTGCTTCCCCAAAAGAAGATGCAGTAATTTTAAGACGCTGTGCATCCTTGATCATGGTTGCAACGGGTGACTGGATGGTCTGGCTGATAACATACTGAACACCCTTGCTCATAAGACGTTTTAACATGGCAGTATTATCAAGGTCTTTACCATGTTCAACAACTTCAACAAGCTCTATATTCAAGCCTGCTGCAACCGCTTTTTCGACATCTGAAACAGGGCCGCGGCCAAAGGCAGAAGGATGAACAAACAAGGCAACTTTAGCTTTATCACCCTTGTGATTATTTGCAACATATTCAGCAAGAATTATAAGCTGTTCTGAATAGGATGCAATGGGAAGGAAAATATAATTTGAGTCTACAAGGTTGCCGGCATGGTAAGAGGCTGGTATTGTAGCAATCTTTTCTTCATCAAAATCTTTTTTCAGTCCCAATGTGCTGCCTGTGGAATAATTCAGGTAGAAGATAATACCCTGACCAATGTAATCTTCAAAATTTCTTTTGGTAACATCTGTTTTATATTGGTCATCTCTAATGGTACAATCAATTGTGTCTATACCTAATAGTTTTTCTTCGTTAACATATTTGAAATAATCTTCAACACCTTTTGCATAGGGGTTACCAGCATCGGAAGTCGGGCCTGTAATGGCTAAAGAAAGGCCTAATTTGTAGGTCTTTGCTTCTACAACGGCTGCTTTTGTTTTTGTCTCTTTTGGTTCTTCCTGTTGGCCGCAAGAAGCCAGAAACATCATCAAAAATCCTGTCATAAATAGGGAAACAAACAATAGTTTTTTGTTTTTCATCAGTCTTTCTCCTTAAAAAAAATTGGGGTTAGTTACTCAAAAACAAATATATGTAAAGAAGTGACTTCCTTTAATAACGGAATGGCCACAACTTGGTATAGGATTTGGTGATTCTCCACCAATTTGCTATCCCCCTGGGTTCAAACATTAAAAAGAGAACAATGACCAAACCAAAGGTAAAGGGTTTCATAGCGGTTGCCACATTCATGCTTGACGGCAGGTATTGCCCGGCAATTTCGGCAAGGGTTTCCACCTGGAGATCAAGAAATTTTATGGCAACCGGTCCCCAGAAAGATCCATTCAAGGTGCCTAACCCCCCGACAATGGCCATGGCAAGATAACCAATGGATTCATGGAGGGTAAAGGATTCAAACCCGACACCCCGATACAGATAAGCATGCAGGGCACCGGCCACTCCTGCAAAAAAACCGGCCAGGGCAAAGGCATAGACCTTTGTAAGCCCGGGGTTCATTCCCATGGCATCTGCCGCCCGGTCATTGTCCCGTACGGCCACAAGGCTTCTGCCATACCGGGTTTTTAAAAGGTTTCTGATCCCAAATCCCAGTAGAATTACAATGGTCAGGATGATAAAATACCAGAAGAAATAATGATTGTTCCTATCCACTTCTCCTGTGACCCAGAAAACCCTTCCCACATAGATGGTCTGTCCCTGGTTGAAAAAGCTCATGAATTGAATCGTCCATTCAAAAATCATTTGAAATGACAGAGTTGCAATCGCCAGATACAGATGCTTAAGCCTCAATGCCGGCAGGCCGACAATTGCACCAAATACTGCACCGACAAGACCGCTGAAAATAATCAATACCGGCCAGAAATGGGTAATGATTATATGGGAATCACCAATCGTCCGACAAAAAGAGGCGACGGTATACGCACCAATCCCCACAAAGGCGGCATGACCGATTGATATCAGGCCGGCAAATCCTGTTACAAGGTTCAGACCCATGACGGCAACAATGGCAATGAGAATATTGTCAACAACCAGCATATATTTGTTGCTTAACTCAAACAGCAGGGGCCATCCAAACAGGAGGACCAGAAAAAAGGTGAAAAATGATCTGTCCAGGCTTGTGAGAAATGTTCGCTGTTCCTGTTTATACGTCGTGAAAAAATTTCCTGTTGCTAACCATGAATTTGCTGACATAGATTACACCCGTTCAATTTCATGGATTCCAAATAATCCATGCGGTTTAAAAAAAAGTACAACTACCAGGATGATATAGGGCATAACATCACCCGTGCCTTTCAGCCCGAGGTTTCCATCCAGGTATCCGCTGGAAAACTGCTGGATCAATCCAATGATGATTCCCGCCACAACTGCACCAAGGATGGAATCAAGTCCTCCCAGAATGATAACCGGGAATACGACAATTCCAAATGAATGGAGGGTGTCGAAATTCAGTCCTGTAATATTGCCGATAATACATCCTGCAGCTGCTGCAGACAATCCGGCAAGGGCCCAGGCAAGGCCAAAAACTTTGGGGACTGAGATACCCACGGACATGGAAGCAAACTGATCGTCAGATACAGCTCTCATGGATATGCCAATGGTTGATTTTTTAAAGAACCAGGAGAGACCTCCAATCAAAATAAAGGTGATGATGACCCCGACAAGTTGTGTCCAGGATATGGAAACTCCGCCGAGAGACAGGGGTTCCTGGGGAAGAAATGCCGGAAATGAGAAATTTTCACTTCCAAAGGGTGTCAGGTAAATCAGGCCGTCAAGGATTGATCCCAACCCAATGGTGACCATAATAACCGATATAATGGGTTCTCCGATGAGTTTCCGAAGAAAGACTCTTTCCACACTCATGGCAAGGAAAAAGGTAATAATCATGCTGGCCAGAAATGAAAAGAAAATGGGAACCCCAAGAGATACTGCCAGAAAATAGGTGATAAACGCACCGGCGGCAATAATCTGTCCATGGGCAAAGTTTGCCACCCGGCTTGATTTATATACCAGTACAAGTCCAAGAGCAGCCAATGCATAGATGGAGCCCACCACAATACCGCTGACTACAATTTGAAAAAAATAACTCAT
>QMMT01000461.1 GCA_003647385.1 Deltaproteobacteria bacterium | reverse complement strand
TTATAAAGCCGGAGCAGATGTGGCAAGTGCCAATACTTATGGTGCATCTGCCATAAAATTAAAAAAAATGGGTGTGACCCAAAGCGTGGAGGATATAAACCGAACCGGGGTTCAGATAGCAAGACAGGCCTGCGGTAAGGACCAGTATGTCGTTGGTGAACTGGGCTCCCTTGGAGATATGCTGCAACCCATGGGTCCTGTTTCATTTGACAAAGCTGTGGATTGTTTTGCGCACCAGGCAGGTTTTCTTGAAGATGAAGGCGTGGATGCTTTTCTCATCGAGACTATTTTTGATATCAATATCGCGCTTGCTGCCATAAAAGCGGTTCGGTCCTTGTCTGAAAAACCGGTTTTTTGTTGCCTTACTTTTAAAAAGATGGAAAAAGGTTTTTTTACTATTTTTTGAAATAATCCCGAAGACAGTATGAGACCACTGGTTGATGCCGGTGCTTTTGCTGTCGGTGCCAATTGTTCAATTGGGAGCAAGACAATGATTGACCTGGCTTGTGACATTAAAAAGAGTGTTGATGCGCCAATCATTATTATGCCCAATGCCGGTATGCCAAAAACAGCAAAAGACAATGCGGTTTTTTATCCGGAGGATGAAGCCTTTTTTGCTGACAGTATTAAAGAAATCAAAGAATTGGGTGTGGAAATTGTCGGCGGCTGCTGCGGTACAACACCTTCCTACATAAAAAAAATCAAGGAAATCATAGAAAGAGGAGTATGATACTAAAAATGATTAACGTAGAAATATCTGCCGGTATCTGTGGATTCACCACCAGGGTTCAAGCTGAAGATAAAACAGGTTATAAGGCTTGTTTCCAGTTAGACAGTGACTGCCCCAACTGGAAAAAGGTCAATGAACTCCTGGGAGGAAAAACACTCAATATGATGACCGAATTGTTTAAAGATAAAAAAACAGGAGTCCTTAATTCTCAGGTAATAAATGTTTCTCTGGAAACGATTCCCCATGTGTCCTGTCCTGTGATCTCCGGTATTTTAAAGGCTTTGGAAGTGAGCGTGGGCCTGGCTTTGCCCAAAGATGCAGCCATAACATTTAAAAAATAGATTTAGGCTTATTTTTCCTGCCAGACCGGATTGCGTCTTTCAAAAAAAGCCGTGACACCTTCTTTTGCGTCGTCCGTCGTGCATAAACGGGCAAAGGCTTCATTCATATAGGCAAACTGATCTTCATAATTCATGTCTTCTGAATGATAAAATCCGGTTTTGGCAATCTGGACTGCTATGGGACTTTTTTGTGCGAGTTCTTCGGCCCATTGAAGGGCCTGGGATTCAAGCTCATCCTGGGGAACAATTTTGTTTATCAAACCCAGAGAAAGTGCTTCGGGCATTTTTATTAAATTTCCATACAATAAAAGTTCCAATGCTTTTTTCCGGCCTACACATCTGGCAACAGGGATGACAGGGCCCACGCAATTGAGTCCGACGTTAATGGCCGTCAGGCCCATGCGGGAGGTATCAGCGGCAATGACCAGGTCGGCTGCAGCAATCAACCCCATGCCGTTTGCTGCGGCAACTCCATGGAGTTGCGCTATAACAGGCGTCTTTAATTTTGAAATAGTCACAAGTGGGGTTTCCATTTTTTCTATCCATTCGCGATATTCAATGGCTGTTTTTCCGGCAAGCTCATTCACGTCAATTCCGGCACAAAATGCTTTTCCTTCTCCCTTTAAAAGAATGACCCGCACCAATGCGTCCGAATCCAGCTCAAGAAGTGCCTGATTCAACTCGGCAGCCATCTGACTGCTAAAGGTATTCATACTTTCAGGACGGTTTAAGGAAAGTGTTGCAACGTGATTTTCGCCTGTTTCAACAACTATTTTTTCAAAAGCCATTATGATTATGTCCTTTTATTATACGTTAAAATCATCATTATATCCCTACACCAATTCTAAAGGATAACCGTAGCAATTATACGGGGGAATTAAAAGTTTTTTTAACACAGAGTCTTACCCTTTTCCCATCATATAATTATTTAACGCTTCCTGAACAGTTTTTGCAGCAAGTGTTGCACAATGCAGATCATTATCCGGCAATCTGCCAATTGTATCTAAAACAGTCTGGGCGGTTATGTCTGTTATTTCATCCGGATCTTTTCCCAGGGTCAGCTGGGCGGCAAATGAACCGCTGATGGCGCTTGAGGCACAGCCGTTGGTGAAATAGGATGCTTTGCAAACCCGACTGTTTTCAAATTTTAAATAGATTTCCATGGTGTCCCCGCAGTCGCCGGTCACACTGGCATGACCGTCGGGATTTTCCATTTTCCCATTAAATTTAGGATTCCGCCATCGGTCAAACCCTTTTTCGCCCAGTTCCTGTTTTGCTTCTTCAAATATTTCGGTTTGAAGATTATCGACAAATTTATCCAAATCATCCATATTTAAAAACTCTTTCCACAGCAGCTTCCAGGACCGGCACAACCGGCGGCCTGGCCAGGTGAAGATCCGCAGCATGCTGTGTCTCCAAGGCCCGGCATACTGTTTTTAGCAGGGCCGGACATTGACGAATGAGCAGATATCTGCTTTGTCATGTTTGTACTGTTACAGGATTTGCATACAGGCGTATCCTTTGTTCCGATCATCAGGACTTCGTTATATTTTCCGCAGTCCTCACATTTAAATTCAAAAAGGGGCATTTATCTCTCCTTTGTTTTATTAAACAGGTATGGAAGAAAAGCACCCTGGCTTGGGAATTTTTTGTAATCCTTTCTGGCAGGGTACTTTTTTTATTCATAAATTATTGTTGTTTACCAGTGGCCATCTTTGTTGGAATCCTCTGCATAGACAACATTGCCCTGCTTAAACTTCTGGACTACATCAATGATTCGGCCGGTCTGGTCATTGACGACTTTTACACCGGCGGTTTCCAGAGTTGTAAAGGCGTTGGGGCCGCAAAATCCTGTCAGCAGAACTTTAGCATCCTTATCACTGATCATTGCTGCAGCCTGAATTCCTGCGCCTTTGAAGGCATTTTTGTTTTCATTATTATCAAAGGCTTCAAACTCAAGTGTTTCTGTGTCGACGACGATGATAAAAGCCGCTCTTCCAAATC
>QMMT01000460.1 GCA_003647385.1 Deltaproteobacteria bacterium | reverse complement strand
TTTTGTTTTCCCGGGAACTATGACCCCTGTGATACAAAAGTCTGCATCTGCAGATATAACATTTTGATTTTTATTGGTATATTTAAAATTTTTGCCTGCAAGTGCGCCGGCAAAGGCAATTTCAGGAATCCCTTCCGGAAGCGGCATTACCGCAGCCAGTGTATGGGCAGGCGGGCCGCCGATAAAAATACTGATCCGCAAGGCACGATTTTTATTTAAAGCCTTTTTATGATGATTGCCAATCCCCCTGTGCAATTGATAATGAAGCCCGATTTCTTTGTTGGCATCATAATCATTTCCTGAAATCTGAATCCTGTACATACCTGTATTTGAACTAAGAATGGATTTTTTTTCAGGATCTTTGGAAAAAACCTGTGGCAGCAGAATAAACGCACCACCATCCTTCGGCCAGCACTTAATCATGGGAAGATCTTGAACATCACATTTGTTTTCCATAACCTCAGGGTTGGATGTTCTTAAAGGCAATGAATGCAACAATGCCGGCAGGGCTTTTATTATTTTTCCGGGAGATTTAAAACTTGAGCCTGGGTTTGATTTAATATCCACAAGGGCTTTTACCGATGAAAGCTGGGGTTCAAAAATTTTTTGTGTTCTCTCCCAGGTGCCGAACAAATTGGACACCGCAGGAAATCTGCTGTTTTTAACATGTTGAAAAAAAATAGCTGGACCGCCGGCATCAAACACTCTTCTTGTGATTTCAGCCATTTCAAGATCCGGGTCAACCCTTTCTGAAATCTGTACGAGTTCATCCTGTTTTTTTAAGGTGTCTATGCACTGCCTCAGACTTGAAAATTTCATGATTGATTATTTAGCATAACCCCAGGCTTTCAGCCGATCATACGCATACCTGGAATATTTATTGGGTTGGTAATTAATCATTTTCAAATAGGCCATATAGTTATTTGCCGCAGGCTTATTGTCACCCTTCTTATCAAGGCAGTAACCTTTATAAAAAGTCATTTGCGGATTACCCGGCAGGAGTTCATCACATGTAGCAAAATTTTGATAGGCCTTTGTATAATTTTTAAGCTCACTGTTTGCCATCCCTGCAATATAGTGTCCCTGGACTTCTTTCGGATACAACTTTATAGCTGTGTCGGCATATGGCAGCGCCTGGGACGGTTTTTTTCTGAGCATCAGGCATTTGGACATTAAAACATGGGCTGTATAGTCATTTTGGATTTTATTGATTGATTTTTTAAACAGACTCTGGGCTTTATCATATTCTTTTTTTGCCAGATATTTTTCTCCCTGCTGCAACAGTTCTATCCCTTTTTTTTTAGACCGCAAAGAAGCAATGCTATCCATATATCTTTCACGGTTCAAAGAATGTTTTTTTGAATTTTGATAAACCCCTTTTTCTCTTTGAACGGCGGAATTCAGCCGTTCCGAACTCATTGGATGTGTTGAAAAAAGTATCTGGGCAGAGTTTGGACTTTCTTTGTGCAGGGAATCAAGCATTTCCATGAGTCCGACAAATCCTTTGGAAGGATAACCTGCCTTCACCATGTACTCATTGCCAAGAAAATCGGCTTCTCTTTCATTATCCCGGCTGTACTTGGATAAGAGCAACCCCTGGCTGACCATGCCAAGTTGCTGTGTCAATTGGCCAAGACCTGCCCCCTGCGTACTTGCCGCAATGGATAAGCCGCTGACAAGCAAAGAAGACAGCTGGCCTTTGGAGAGCTGTTCTGCCGTATGTCTTGCATTGACATGGCCCAGTTCATGGCCCAGCAAAGAAGCCAGTTCAGCCTCATTGTTCAATTTCAATAAGATTCCCCTGGTAACGGCAATGGTGCCACCGGGGAATGCATATGCATTAATATAGGTCGCATTAACACAGTGAAAATTATATGGCATGCCAGGCCTGTGAACATTCGGCAACAGTCTTTTACCGACATCCGATACATAACGGTTCAGTTTATCATCCTGGGTAATACCGTAATCAGTAGAGAACTGAAAGGGTGACTGCTGTTTATCAATCCCGATCTCCTGATCCGGTGAAACCATCATGATCTGTTTTTTCCCGGTGACAGGGTCAACAGCGCACCCGGCATAAAATATCGGTCCTGCAATGGATGCAGACAGAACTGCACCATATTTTAAAAACTGTCTTCTTGACAGTTGATCGTGTGCTGTTGATTGATTCATTTTTTTATGGCAACTCCTGCTATTTGTTAAAATTTTGAATCGTTAAAGGTGGCGGCTAATGACTTTTTATAAACAGGCTGATAAGTAAAAAGATAAGACCAATCCCAAGTAAAAAAAGGAAAAAAGGTACTTCATAAATCAAAAAATCAAGTGAATTTTGTACAACCGCAACATTAATCAACGCTATAATGGCCTCGGAATTATCTTCACCAATTATTTTTGAAATCGTTAAGTCAACCCAAAAATTTTTGTCCTCCATAAAGTTTGAAATACCGCTGAAAATGCCAAAAAAAAAGCCTGCCAGTAATGAATAAATCCCCAGTCTTCCTATCATATTTTTTCTTCCTTATTTTTTAATTTTGAAACCCTTTTTAATTTGCTTTAATATATTCTGCAAGTATGGCTCAAGTCAAACTATTTTCCCTTGAAAGCTTTCTTGCGACAATTTACTTTATCACATTTTTTTAAAGATTTTTGAAGTTTAAAATATAGTCTCATGATTAGTTTGGTATAAAACCAAATTACACTTGGAACAAACTTTATTTAATGCTAATTAGATGGATAGCATGCAATACAGGCAGGTCCGAGATAAATCTGTGGTTTATCAATAAAACGATAGAGAATAAAAAAAAAGCTGCATAATGGTCCAAGAAAACATATTAAAAAAAGTTGGATTTGCATCCTTTATCATGATGGCATCTGTATTTTTAAGTCGTGTCATCGGTGTTTTTCGTGAAATGGTAATCGCAGGCACCGGGGGGATAGAATCCGGGGTTGATGCCTACCAGATTGCGTTTATTATTCCGGAAATTCTTAACCATGTAGTTGCAAGCGGTTTTCTTTCCATCACCTTTATCCCCATATTTGCCCACTATCTTTCTGAAAAGAAAGAACACGAGGGATAC
>QMMT01000459.1 GCA_003647385.1 Deltaproteobacteria bacterium | reverse complement strand
TAATCAAGCTGGTGTTTCCATTCAACATTGGGGTAAAGCCCTTTAAACTTATCTTCACCAGGCTTGAGGTTTGTTGTTAGAACACTGCCTGGTATTGCTTTTTGTTCGTTGACAAGATCAGCACTTGCCTGGTCAATGGCAACAGGATCTGTTGATGCAAGGATACCTATATTATTAACAATGAGGGCCTCACTATAAGGAAGGCAGTCACATTTTGGAGTAATATCTGTAATAAAATTAATGAAAAAAGATTTCCCCTTTTTATTTTTAAGAACACCAAGGGTATATTCCATCATTTTTTCAAGAAAGACCGGTATAGTCTGGTTCCAGTTAATATTTACAGATTCTGTGGGACACCTGACAATACACTCTGCACAGCCGATACATTTTTTAGAATCAAGATAGGCTTTTTTCTTATTATCATCATTGTGTTTAAGTTCAATGGCTGCAACAGGGCAATGGTTTGCACACTCTCCGCAGCCTATACAGGTTTTGCGCTTTATTTTCGGGCTTACTCTGGAGTGCATGTCAAGCTTGCCTTTTCTTGAGGCACAGCCCATACCGATATTTTTCAGGGTGCCGCCAAATCCCGAAAGTTCATGTCCCTTAAAGTGGGCTACAGAAACCAGGGCATCTGAATCAATGATTTCAGAACCGATATGAACATATTTGCAGTTTTTCCGGTCAATTTTTACCTTGGTTGTATTTTTTCCCCTTAATCCATCGGCAATGATAATAGGGGTGGTATCCATGGAGGAGTATGAAAATCCATTTTCAATTGCTGTATGAATGTGGGACACGCTGTCGGATCTTGTACCGGCATAAAGAGTGTTTGCATCTGTGAGAAATGGATTTGCCTTGTACTCCTTTATTGTCTCTATGATCTGCCTGATAAATACCGGACGAATATAGGCTGTGTTTCCCTTTTCTCCAAAATGAATTTTTACAGAGGTTAAATCATTCTCCTTTAAAATATCCTTAATACCTGCTTTTTTTACAAGTCTTGAAAGTTTTTGCGGGAGATTTTCCTTTGAACTGGTTTCTAAATCTATAAAAAATACATCCGCAGTCATCTTTTTCTCCTAAGTTAGGAATGTGTTCCAACTCTGACAGCCTCAACAGCACTAAATTTACATGTAGTCCTGCATGTACCGCATTTTGTGCAATCCTGCTGTGCTATTTTATGGGGTTCTTTTTTCTCGCCTGTGATTGCATTTGTGGGACACTCTTTTGCACATAAAGTACACCCAACGCAAATATCAGGATTTATCCAGAAGTCAAATAGCTCTGTGCATTTTCCAGTGGGGCAGAATTTATCAATTACATGGGATTCATACTCTTCCCTGAATTCTTTAATAGTGGAAAGAACAGGTGAAGGAGCTGATTTACCAAGTCCGCACAAAGATGAATCCATAACAGCTTTGCTAAGTTCTTCAAGAGTTGTGATTGTTTCAAGAGTGCCTCTGCCTTCTATTATTTCGTCAAGCAGACCAAGAATCTGTTTTGTGCCTTCACGGCAGGGAGTGCATTTGCCGCAGGACTCTTCATGGGTAAACTGTATGAAAAATCGTGCAATCTGGACCATGCAGGTATCCTTGTTCATTACAACCATACCGCCGGAGCCAACCATTGATCCGATTTTTTTAAGGGAGTCAAAAGAGAGCGGGATATCAAGATGTTTTTCAGGCAGGCATCCGCCGGACGGGCCTCCTGTCTGAACAGCCTTGAAACTTGTGTTGTCTATTTTGCCGTTTTCATTTACAACACCGCCGCCGATATCAAAGATGATTTCACGCAGAGTTGTTCCAAATGGAACTTCAATCAAACCTGTATTTGCAACATGGCCTGTCAGGGCAAATGTTTTTGTTCCGGAAGAGCCTTCAGTTCCGTACTTTTTATATTCATCAGCACCGTGAAGAAGAATTAAAGGTACAGAAGACAATGTTTCAACATTATTTACAATGGTGGGTTTAAGGTGCAGTCCATGTTCTGCTGTTCTCGGAGGTTTAGGTCTTGGGATACCCCGGTTTCCTGTAATACTTTCAACCATTGCACTGGCTTCACCACAGACAAAGGCTCCTGCTCCCTCCATAACCCTTATATCAAAATTGTGGCCCGAACCAAAAATATCTTCACCAAGAAGTCCCATTGAGCGTGCAGTTTCAATGGCTTTTTTGATTCTCTTTACAGCAAGGGGATACTCTGTTCTTACATATACAATGCCTTCATCAGATCCCATAGCTTTTGCTGCTATCATCATTCCTTCAACAACAGAGTGGGGGTTGCCCACCAGAATGGATCCGTCCATGAAAGCGCCAGGGTCACCCTCATCTCCATTACAGAGAATATATTTCTTTTTTGAATCCTGCTTCAGCGCCAATGCCCACTTTCTTCCAGCAGGAAATCCTCCTCCTCCACGGCCTCTGAGTCCTGCATCAATGACAACCTGGCAGATCTCTTCCGGGGTCATCTGAGTATATGATTTTTGAGCTGCTGCATACCCGTCAATTGATATGTATTCTTTGATATCCTCGGCATCAAGGCTGCCGCAGGGTTCAAGGAGCAGTCTTGTCTGCAGATTATAAAAAGGGATATCATTCATGGTTTCACATCTCTTTTTATCAGCAGGATTTTTATAGAGAAGTTTTTTAATGATCTCTTTTTCAATTATGGTTTTTTCAACAATTTCCGGAACATCCTTGACCTTGACTTTGGTATAGAAAATTCCTTCGGGTTTAATAGTCACAAGGGGGCCAAGCTGACAAATGCCCTGGCACCCGCTTTCAGAAACATGAATGGCACCATCGGGGTGGGAATGCTCTTTCTCATCAAAATCAAGAGATACAAGTACATCAAGGTTTTTAGCTTTTATCTCTTCAACAAGTTTGTTGTAAACATCCATGGCACCAATTGCAAGACAGCCTGTTCCTGCGCATACAACAACTCTTTGTGTGACAATTTCACTGCGTTTAAGATAGGATTCTTTTATCTGTTTTAAATTGATATCATTCATGATCGGCTTCCTTAACTTTTATCTCATCATGCAGTTTAACTACTTTTCCAGGTGTTACCTGACC
>QMMT01000458.1 GCA_003647385.1 Deltaproteobacteria bacterium | reverse complement strand
TCCTCAGGGTCTAAAAGATGGGCTCCGGCCAGGTGGCAGGCACCTTTTTTAATGGCCATCAGTCCACCCATGCTGCCCACATGGCTTGACGAAACAGTGATATCACGACTGATGGTCTTTATCTGGTCGGCCAGCAGATCCAGGGTATTATCATGGGACCCGGTTATCACGATGGTATTTTCAATAGAAGATAAGGGCCTCAGCAACCGAGCTGAAACTTTCTCATTTTCTAAAATACCTTCAACATTTTGAGGAATCCTGATGACTCCGTCTGCCTCAGTCAGTGTAGTGATACTGCCTGACCCTCTGGGCAATTGCGAAGAGACAAGCTGTCCGTCCACTGAACCGATTTTCACTCTTAAAAATTCTTCCTGACCAAGTTTAGATGCTATTTTCCTGGCAGGAGAAACTAAAACGGATGGATCTTCTCTTTTGGGGAGTTTCTGCATTTTCAACAACAGAGGCCCTGCAAATTGTTCAAAGGCAACAATGGCTGACACCGGATATCCCGGGATACCAAATACCGGTGTATCAAAAATTTTCCCAAACATCATGGGTTTTCCGGGCATCATGGTAACCCCGTGGACATAGACTTCGCCTAAGGATGAAATCACGGGTTTTGCAAAATCCTCAGACCCGGCTGAAGATCCGCCAATGATACAAATCATATCATATTCTTGTTTAGCTGCTTTCTCCACAGCCTTTTTAATGTTTTCAAGATTGTCTTTGAGCATGGGATGTCGGTCAAATTGAGCGCCATGATCTTCACAAAGTCCGCCTAATACGGCAGAGTTGGATTCCACCACATCTCCAGGTATGAGCTGATCCACCCTGATTTCATGCCATTGTTTAAGTTCTGATCCGGTTGGAATAATAAGAACTTTTGGCTGCTGATAAACCTCTACTTTAAAAATACCGCCGGAAAGAAGCGCACCAAGAGAATAAGAATTGATTCTGTGTCCTCTGGGGAACAGCAATTTGGTGGCCACAATATCTTCACCCATTTTTCGAACATTCTGCCAGGGGAATACCGGTGCCTCAATTTCAACGCTTTTTTCATCGATAATATTAAGATGCTCTATCATAATGACGGCATTGGTATCTTCCGGCATGGCATGGCCGGTATTGACCCAGAACATATTTTTATTGGGAACAAGGGTTCTGGGAGCATCTTCACTCGCACCAAATGTCACTTTTGCATCCACGGCAATACCATCCATGGCAGCTGCATGAAAATTGGGAGAAGAAACCGTTGCTATGGCCGGTTTTACCAAAACTCTTCCTTTGGCAGCCACCACGTCAAGGGTCTCAATCTTTGTCACTGCATGTTCAAAGTGATCAAAGAGAATTTTTTTTGCCTCTTCAATACTTTTCATATCAAGATATACATTTCTTTTGGAATTCATTTGATTTGATCTCTCTTTGGTTCGATTTTTATTGCCTGGTTATAATTTACCAGCCGTTCCTACAAAAGAATAATATTTACAATCGTATCTTTTTCCAGGCCCTCAACATGATCGCCGATTTCAAGCAGTCCATCGGCGTGAATCATGGTTCGAATCAATCCTGATTTGCCTAAAACCGGTTTTGCCAGTATCTTGCCATCCTTTTTTAAAAGCCGCACCCTTACAAAATCTCTTCTACCCTGGGCAGATGATACATTCCGGGTCAGTGTCGCCGGCACCCTGATTGCCCTGTCCCGGCCCTCAAGCCCCTTAAGCCTGTTCAAAAAAGGGATGACCACAATTTTAAGAACCACCATGGCAGAGACCACCTGACCGGGAAGTCCCCACACGGGCTTATTTCCGACGTTGGCAAGAATCGTCGGTTTTCCCGGACTCACTGACATGCCGTGGACCAGAATATTTGTATCGGGTAAAGCCGATAAAACGTCAACAGTAAAATCTCTCGTTCCCACCGAGCTTCCCCCGGAAATAAGAACCATGTCGGTTTCTTCAAGGGCTTTTTCAACGGCTTTTTTCAAGGCATCCAAATCATCTTTAATAATACCGTATCGAACCGGTATGGCATGGGCCTCCCTGATAAAACCTGACAGAGTATAAGAATTAATATCCCGGATTTTACCGGGCAAAGGGACAGCGTCAATGGGAATGATTTCATCTCCGGTTGAAATAATGCCAACCTTTGGTATTTTATAGGTTTCGATCTGTGTAAAGCCTAAGCCTGCAGCAAGGCCCTCTTCCTGGGGCCGGATGAATGTTCCCTTAGATAAAACCGTCTCTTCTTTTGCAAAGTCTTCACAAGAATCAATGACATGCTGTAGCGGAGCCACACTTTTATAAATTTCAACCGAATGTTCATCAATGAGCTGCGTATGTTCCACCATGACCACACTGTCTGCCCCTTCAGGCAGCATTCCACCAGTCGAAATCTGAACAGCCTGCCCGGGCTTAAGCGTAAAATCCGGGATATCTCCCATGAGAATGGTTCCTGCTATTTCAAGCCAGGCAGGACCCGATTCCGATGCACCAAATGTTGAACTTGCCTCGACAGCAAATCCGTCCATAGTGGCCCGTCTGAAACCCGGCATATCCTGCTTTGCAACCAGATCCGCTGCAAGAACTCTTGAAAAAGATTCAGATACCGGTATCTTTTCTGTATTTACAGGAGAAAAATCTCCTGCCAGCGCCATCACCTCTTCAAGACTCTTCACCTTGAAAAAATGGTTCATGTTAATGCCTTTTTCAATCTATCCATGGCCATTGTTACATTTTCAAGACTGTTAAATGCGCTGATTCTGATATATTGGTTTCCGCATCTGCCAAAACCAGCACCGGGTGTACAGACTACAGAAGCCTGTGTTAAAAGCAGATCAAAGAAATCCCAGGAATCCTTGTCTTTTCCATCCACCCAGATATAGGGAGAATTTTTTCCACCAACATAATCAAACCCAAGGGACTCAACCGTTTTCCTGATGATATCGGCATTGTTAAGATAATAGCTAATCTGTTCTTGGATCTGTTCTTTTCCCTCTTCAGAATAGACAGCTTCAGCCGCTTTTTGAACCGGATAGGATACCCCGTTGAATTTTGTGGTGTGCCGTCGGTTCCACATGGCATTAAGGGATATC
>QMMT01000457.1 GCA_003647385.1 Deltaproteobacteria bacterium | reverse complement strand
CAAAAGGTGCTGCTCAATTTTGACGGTCGAGAAGTTGAATATGATTTTTCTTCCCTTGATGAAATTATTCATGCCTATGCGGTTTCAGTTCATAAATCTCAAGGATCCGAGTATCCCGTCGTCATTATACCGGTTGTGATTCAACATTATATCCTTTTACAGAGAAACCTGATCTATACGGCAGTGACAAGAGGTAAAAAACTGGTGGTGCTTGTGGGAACCAAAAAAGCCCTTGCCATAGCCATCAATACGGTTAAATCATCCCAACGCCACACCCGGCTTTCACATCGCCTGAAACAATAATGCAAGCCATGGAACAGTTCTGATGTCAATTAACGACAGATCATTTTTATAAATCCGCAAATAATTATTATGAAGAATAGTTTGCGGATTATTAAAAATATTTGACAAAATCCGCAAACACAAGTATAAAATGTTTTATGCGGATTTTAAACTATTAAGGGAATGAGATATGTTTGTCGGAAGAAAAAAAGAGCTGGCACTGCTTGATGAAGCCTATACCTCAAAAAAAGGTGAGCTTGTAGTTATCTATGGGAGAAGAAGGATAGGAAAAAGTCGTCTGATTCAAAATTTCACACAGGGCAAAAAAAAAGTTTTTTCCTTTGAAGCCCTTGAAAATGAAACAACGCAAAAACAGATTTCACATTTTGCACAGCAGCTTCAAAAACAGACAAATGATCCCTTGTTAGACAGTGTAGATTTGAAGAAGTGGGAGAATATCTTTTATTACTTTACAGAAAGAACGCTGCAGTTCAAAAAATCGGCGAAGGGAAAAACGATACTGTTTTTTGATGAATTCCAGTGGATGGCAGTAGGAAGGAGTCGTCTTGTCAGCCTCCTCAAATTTTTCTGGGATAATTTTTGGAAAGAGAAAAATATCATGCTTATCCTTTGCGGATCTATTGCATCGTTCATGGTGAAAAAAGTCTTGCGGTCCAAAGCCCTTTACGGGAGGACAACGCTGGAAATCCTTTTGAAAGGGCTAAGTCCTGTTGATTCGTTATCTCTTCTCCGACAAAAAAGAAGCAATGAAGAAACAATGAAATACATTATGGTTTTTGGAGGTGTCCCCAAATATCTTGAGCAGATCAACACCAATAAATCATTTAATCAGAATATGAATGTATTATGTTTTTCTTCTCAAGGAATAATGGTCCACGAAGTGGATCGAATATTTTATAATCAGTTCAGGGAAGCCAGAACCTATCTGAGAATAGTCAATCTTCTGGAGGACAGTATCCACTCCATGGGTGAGATAAGCAAAAAGCTTAAAATTGCATCAGGTGGTGGGTTGAAGCAGTACTTAGATAACCTTGAACTCGCTGAGATAATAAGGCCTTATACCCCTTTAGACCGATTGGAAACATCTAAATTTAAAAAATATACACTTTGTGATGAATATCTTTTGTTTTATTTCAAATACATTAAGCCAAATATAAAAACAATCAATGAGAGTACTTCAAAGAAGAAATTTGAAACCCTTACAGGTGAAGGCTTTAAGTCCTGGCTTGTATTTTCTTTTGAGCGCTTCTGCCTGAAATATTCAGGTACCCTTGCACGAATAATGAATTTTGAAGATGAAGTTCTTCTGGCATCCCCATTTTTTGGCAGAAATGACAAAAAATTTCAGATAGATCTCCTCTACAAAAGGGCAGACAAGGTTATCACCATATGTGAAATTAAACACCACAATAAAAAAATCGGTACAAAAATAATCCCTGAAATGGAGAGAAAATGCTCGCTTTTCAAAGCGCCCCGCGACTATACGGTGGAAAAAGCACTCATAAGCCTGTATGGTCCGGATGAATCACTCAAGAATACAGATTATTTTCATCATATCGTCACTCTTGATGATATTTTTGAAAATGTTTCCTCTACCCCGGATTAAGCAAGGGGTAGAGGGCTATTTATGTTATTAATTAATCGTTATCTGTTTCATTTCTTCTTTGGTGGTGTCTTTTTTAAGGGTGACTTTAAGGACACCATCTTTAAAATCCGCATTCACATCATCAACCAGAACATCATCTGAAAGGCTGAATGAGCGGCTAAAGCAGCCATAAGATCTTTCTTTTCTGTAAAAAAGGTCTTTTTTGTCCTCATGCTCAAGCTTTCTTTCACCTTTTATAGTTAGAACCCGGTCTTCAATATTAATTGAAATATCCTCTTTGTTTACCCCGGGCAGTTCAACATTAAGCACCACGTCATCTTTTTCATTAAAGATATCTACGGCTGGATAAAAGGTTCCATCGGATTTTGTTTTTGTGTTGAAAAAAGAATCATTAAAAAAGTCATTAAATGAATTTTCCCAAAGAGTCGGCCAATGAGTCGATCTGTTAAGCGGGTTGTATCTTACAAGTCTCATGATTAATCCTCCTGTTAAGGTTTGGTTGTATTCAAAATGTTACTTCCATTTGAAAACAAAATTAATCATGAAACAAACTGCGTCAAGTAAATAATAAAACTTTTTTAATACATTACTAAAATAAATTTTACTTATAAAGTAATATAGAGTTTATTTTTTTCTTCCGGCAATGATCCAGACAACGGCCCAGACAATAACGACCGGTATAATGCCATAGGAAATATAAGGGATAAGATTTTCATTCCATGGCTTTAGATAAAGGGCTGCAGCAATTGGATAAATAAGCGTCAAAACGATACCGAATCGGATTTTAGCTGTAAGCGAATTTGATTTTTTGAAAGAAGACCTCTTTTTTGCAGGTTTTTCACCCTTAAAAAGTCTGGGTAAAATCAAGATACTGGTAATCAGCAGCACTAAAACAAGAATTTCACTTATACCGGTCAAGAGGCACTCCCTTAATAATCTGGCAATGATTTTAAGTTGTAGTTTTATTTCAAACATTGCCTTATTTGTCAATGAGATTCAAAGGCTTTCTCACTGATCCTGTTTTCTTTTTTAGTATTGGATTTCCATAAAAGAGCATGGTAAATTGCAGCATCATGTTTGATAATATATCCATACTTGCAGGATCTAAAGCTATTGATATTATAAGGGATGAGGGATTAGACCTGACCCGGGTGAAAGTCCTTGCCGGTGCCTCCGGTTCTGCAAAATT
>QMMT01000456.1 GCA_003647385.1 Deltaproteobacteria bacterium | reverse complement strand
GATTAGAATAGAGGGCAGGCGGAAATATTATTTTTTCCCTGCCCTTTTTTATTATCAGCAACGAGTGTAAAAAAATGATATTATCCTATTGAAAATATTTTTAAAAAGATATAATCTGGCTATAAAATGGATAGAATGAAGCTATATGGTTGCTAACCTCAGGGGGCTTAAATGGATACTTTAGAAGCCCGGATAAAGGGATGGGAAAAACGAGGGGTTTATGATGATCCCAAATTGACAGAGCTTGTAAAACTGTATGAAGAACTTAGTTTTACAGTCAAACTTGAACCGTTCAGGCCTGAGATAGAAGCAGGATGCGTTGAATGTATCAAAGAAAATCCTGATCAATATAAAGTGCTTTACACAAAAAAAAGTGAGATAGAGTAAAAGAATCAGCACCAAATATTTTTTTGTAAAAAATAGGATGTTATATGGCAGATAAAGAGAAAAAAGAAAAAAGCAGAGAAAATCAATCTGTATCTCAAGCCAAGGTAAAGTTTGAAGTCTATGGTGAAGAGATGATTGAAAAAGAAGTAAAATCCAGTGGTAACAGCGGCAGAATTTATCTTCCGCCAAACTGGGTTGGTCATACTGTGAAGATCATAAAAGTAGAATAACAATGGAGGATTTTTTGGAAGACACAGTCAATATAAGAGAAATCTCGCTAAATGATGCTGAGGCAATTCAAACTATAAGAAGGGCAATCTCAGAAGAAGATGCACAAGTTGATTTTGTAAAAATAATTGAGCAGCAGATATCTGAAGGTGCGGACAAATCAAGCCTGGTGGCACAAATTAACGGGGAAGTGGTGGGATATATGATCAGCACAGTCCTTTTGGCAGGATTCGGGATTAAAAAGAGCGCCTGGATAATGGCAATTGGTGTCCACCCGGATTTTATGGGGCGGGGCATTGGATTGAAGCTTGGCAAAAAAATTTGTGATATATATAAAGATAATGGGATTAAGCATATCTATTCGTCTGTTCTATGGGATTCTACGGATGTGCTCTCCTTTTTTAAAAAACTCGGGTTTGAAAGAAGCGATTTCATCAATCTTAAAAAGAAATTGTAATCCGCTGATTTAATATAACTTTAATATGTGATACCGGTTAGTTCTTCCGACATCTTCCAGAGTTTTTCAGCTATTTGCGGATCATTGGATCGGGTATTTGAAACCGTTTTTTTAGGATAGCCCTTGATTTCCATGAATCCGGAAGGGCCAAAAAAATCTTTCCCCCTCACATCCTTACCTGTAGCCGCATATAGCGTGGGAAGTGCTCCCATGGGAATGGTCTGGGCAAACACAGGGTTCAAGACAGAAAAAATGCCTGTGTGCCGTTGAAGTTTTGTTGAAGTCCATCCGGGATGTGCTGCCACGACAATGACATGAGAATTTTCTTTTTCAAGTCTTCTTTGAAGAGCAAAGGTAAAATATAGGTTGGCAATTTTACTGTCGCCGTAGGCACTCCATTTTTTGTATTTTCTTTTTTTCCAGTTAAGATCATCAAAATTAATGTTGCCGGTTTTGTGTGCCAAACTGCTGACATTGACAATGCGGCTTTCAGGTGTGTTTTTTATTAAATCAATTAAACGGCATGTCAACGCAAAGTGGCCGAGATGATTGGTTCCCATCTGCAATTCAAAGCCGTCGGTTGTTTTTTGATAAGGTGGAACCATAACCCCTGCATTATTTATCAGAAGATCAAGACGGGAATATGCCTGTTTAAATTCATCAGTAAATTTTTTCACAGAGGATAGATCCGCCAGATCAAGTTCCATTATTCTGATGCCGGTATCAGGATGGTGTCGTTTTGTTTTACTTAGTGCTGCTTCACCTTTTTCAAGGTTTCTGACCGCAATGATAACAATGGCGTTTTTGTCAGATAAAACCATTGCTGCTTCAAGTCCGATGCCACTCCCGCCGCCTGTGACAATAACCACCTTGTCCGTTTGATCACTAATATTTTTACTATCCCATTTATCTTGTGTCATGTGTTGGTCTCCTATTGGTTTGCGTGATTTTTTGATTATTTAAAGTAGTTTCCCACCAAGAGGAGCCTATGTTATCGGTACCGCATTGAATCGATTGCCCTGAAATGGGAGTGGCAACAGGGATATGGCTTGATTGGGCAGCTTTAGTTAATCGCTGCATGGGTTCATACCAGGGATGAAGCGCCAGATTAAATGTTCCCCAATGAATGGGGTGTAATAGTTTGCCTCTCAGATCCAGATGCGCCTGTACCGTCTCTTCGGGAAACATATGAACCGGTCGCCACAGTTCATTATATGCACCACATTCAATAAACGTCATATCAAAAGGACCGAATTTTTTCCCAATGGTTTTAAATTCGTTGAAATACCCGGAATCTCCACTGAAAAAAATATTAAATTCAGGAGTGGTTATGACCCATGAAGCCCACAGGCTCTTATTTCGGTCACCCATTCCCCGACCGGAGAAATGCTGTGCCGGCGTGGCTGTGATATTAAGGCGGTCGTCAAAAGAAAAGTCTTCCCACCAGTCCAGTTCAATGATTTTATTTTCAGGAACACCCCAGGCGGCCAGTCTTTTCCCAACTGCCAGGGGAACAATGAACCGTTGTGTGATCGGGGTTAAAAGTTTTATGGAGTATTTGTTCAGGTGATCGTAATGATCATGGGAAATGATGACCACATCAATATCAGTGAGGTCTTCTGGATTTAAAGGAAGTTCTCCGTTAAATCTTGCAGGGCCTACGATGGAGACTTTTTTTGTGAACACGGGATCGGTAAGGATTTTATATCCGTTAATATTGATCATCAAGGATGAATGACCAAGCCAGGTACTGTTCAAAAGATCTTTTCGCGTCGTATTAAAATAAGACAGTTCCACATGCTGAGTCGGCAACGGTCCCTTTGGGGTCTGGTTGTTTTTTTTAAAAAGAAATTGCCAGGTGGAGAAGATACCATCTTTTATCGTCATTGTCAGCGCCTCTATATCTCCATTGAATTTACCATTTTGATATTGTGGGGAAAGTTTTATTCTATCTGTTATTTGTGAGTTTGATAACCCAATAGCTGTGGTGGATGAATGGGCAAACATCATTATAGCGGCTCCTGAAAAT
>QMMT01000455.1 GCA_003647385.1 Deltaproteobacteria bacterium | reverse complement strand
GCAATACCTTTGTGCATCGGAGTTAATACCTGGATATCATCTACCGGGTCAACACAGAATGACTTTGGTATTCTTTTTTGCACCAGATCAATAATGGTGTTTAAGACATCTTCGGGTTCCTCTTTTTGTACAAAATAAAAATTGCTTTTCTTATTATCGTTTGCCACCACCGGAAACATGCCCTTATTGATCCTGTGTGCATTCACAACGATCAGGCTCTTTTTTGCCTGGCGAAAGATAGTATCAAGGGTCACAACATTAAAAGCATTGGACACGATCAAATCATTTAAAACATTTCCAGGACCCACTGAAGGCAATTGATTGACATCGCCCACAAAAATAAGCGTGGATTTTGAAGGAACGGCCTTTAACAGGTGATGCATTAATACCGTGTCAATCATGGATGCTTCATCAATGATCAAGACATCACATTTCAAGGGATTTTTATTGTTTTTTTTAAACCCCATCTCCTTCATGGAATAATCGAGCATTCTGTGAATGGTCTGAGCACGTTCCCAGGTGGCTTCGCTCATCCTTTTGGCGGCTCTTCCCGTGGGAGCGGCGAGTAATATATTAGCCCCGGCCTTTTTTAAAATTTTGATAATGGCATTGATAATAGTAGTTTTACCGGTACCAGGACCGCCGGTAATAATTAAAACCTTTTCCTCCAAAGACTTTCTAACTGCCGCTTCCTGTTTTTCTGCAAGTTTTATCTTAATCCGGCCTTTCATCCATTCAATGGCTTTATTTGAATCAATTTTTCTAACACTTTTAGGGGAATGCTTAAGCCGTTTAAAATTTTGGGTGATGCCTGTCTCGCAGACATGAAACTTTTTTAGAAAAACCAGCTTTCCATTGATATCTTCAATAACAATCCGGTCTGCCTGAAAAGAATCCGCTACTGCTCTTAAAACAATCTGCCGGTCTACCGCCAACATCTCCTTTACTTTCTCACATAGCTCCTCATAGGGATAACAGACATGGCCGTCATCAGCCAGTTTGTGCAGTACATATTCAAGTCCTGCTTCAATCCGCTGGGGGGCATCTTTTGTAATTCCAAGCTTTTCAGCAATATTGTCAGCCGTAATGAATCCTATACCAAAAATCTCCCTGGCAAGCCTGTAAGGATTTTCTTTGACAATATTGATAGAATCCTGACCATAGGTTTTAAATATCTTGGCGGCATAGGCTGTGCTGACCCCGTGAGACTGCAAAAAGAGCATCACAGATCTGACTTCTTTTTGTTCATCCCAGGCTTTCTTGATCATCTCAATTCGTTTTTTGCCGATTCCTTCAACCTTTGAAAGTTTTGTGATATCCTTTTCAATAATATCCAGAGATTTTATCCCAAACTGCTTGACGATCCGTTTGGCCATCACAGGACCGATCCCTTTAATCAAGCCGGACCCCAGGTATTTTTGAATACCAAACTGGGTGGCAGGAACCAGGGTTTTATAGTGTTGAACGGTAAGCTGACTGCCAAACTTGGGATGAATACTCCATTTTCCTGTAAGCTCTACAAACTCGCCGGGAACCGGATTTACCATATTCCCCACAATTGTCACAAGATCTCTTTCACCCTTAACCTTGATCTTGCAGACGGCAAAAGCACTTTCTTCACTTGAGAAAGTAACCCGTTCTATATGTCCTTTTAGCTGTGCCAATTTATGTTCTGTATATTATCTCTAAAAAAATTTCATTCAATCTCACAAAATAAAAACGCATTCCAAGACGGTTAAACAGGGCCTTGGAATGCGCTTAATACAAGTTGGATACTATATTATAAAAATCAGTGGCTAATGACCAGACTCTCCTGAATCATTCATGGTGTCCCAGGCTGCCTTTAAAATACAGAATGTCATGCCGGCACCCAGAATGGAAATGGCATACCAGAATCCACCAAAAAAGATGACATGCCCCATATCCCATGCCCATTCAAAGCTAAATGGAAACATAATTTTTCTCCTTTATATCAAAGCCAATTATTCGGCTTCTGTTACCGGCTCTACCTCTACCGGATAATTAAGTTCATTTTCCTGAGGGAACACAGGCAGATATCGATAGGTAATCGAAATCAGTATAATTCCATAGGCAACAGGAAGAACAGTGGTTGCAATTTCCTGCCAGCTTGGAAAATAAAGTGCCCAGGTGTCAAAACTCATTACCGGTACCGCCATAATCTGAAGTACCATGACCCATCTGTTCAGGCAGACACCAATGGTTCCAAGAATGATGGCAATCAGGCGCAAGGTTGGATTTTCCCGGGTAGACTTCATGATAAGAATAGCACCGGGGACCACACCGCATAACACAATTTCAGTAATCAAAATCCAGTATCCGTAGAAACTGTTATTGGTGTAAAAATGACTTAAGCTGAATCCAAGACTGGGCGCAGTTACCGTTGCCCAGTAAATGGTGTCAATGATTTTTGCGATGATATAGGTGACGATCATCCATCCGGATATTTTAGCTAAAAGATGAACTACATTGTCTTTTACAAGCTTCTTGCCGGTGACCGTTTCAGTAATTTTTGTCACCAAAAGGGTAAAACAAGGGCCGAAAGCCGCTGCGGACCATGTAAACAAAAAGAAAGTCCAGGGCCAGATCAGCAAGCCTTCCCTGACGGCAAAAGGTCGAGCAAACATAACGCCGGCTACTCCGCCAAGTGATCCCTGATGGAAAAAGGAAAGAAAGGCACCGGTTGCAGCAAATACAGCCATGACACCAGGCATATTATGGGCAAGGTGATGAAAAAACGGTACTTTGTTGGCCTGCCTGTTTTCCAGGATATTGGGAATAAACTCAATGGTTAATACAGCAAAATAACACGACAGACAGAAGGCAACTTCCGTTAACATTGAATGAATATTGGCATGCCAGAATATAAACCACCCTCTAAGCGGCTGTCCAATATCAATGGCAAGGATCAACAGTGCTGAACTATAGCAGATAAACCCTATAATCACAGCAAAATTGATTATATTTTTGAGTTCCTTAATATTAAAGATATATCTTAACATGCCTGTAAAAAATGCTCCACCTCCAACAGCAATTACAGCAAGATCAGCCCAGATCCACAGGGCAAACCCATAGTAATCATTCAT
>QMMT01000454.1 GCA_003647385.1 Deltaproteobacteria bacterium | reverse complement strand
GATATAGACATTATTGATGAACTTGGAAAAGTGGATTCCGAAGAGAGTGCCAAAGCCATATTTAAACAAACCATGGATGATGAGCAATTAAGTCGGATATTAGAGATTAAAAATCCTGAAGTCTTAAAAAAGATTGCTGATGCTATTGTCCTTTGCAATCCTTCTTTTATTTTCGTCAATACGGGGTCTTTAGAAGATCAGCAATTTATTAAAAATCTGGCTCTTGAAAAAGGAGAAGAAGCTTCTCTTGCCATGGAAGGGCATACCATTCATTATGACCTGGCCCAGGAGCAGGGCAGAATTGTTGACCGGACGTATTATATTGCAAACCCGGAAGATCATGTCAGCTCTCTTGCCAACAGGATGGATAGACCGACGGCTCTTGAAGAAGTCAAATCCAATATGACGGATATCATGAAAGGTATGACCATGATTGTTGGATTTTACATGCGGGGTCCTGTCGGCGCTCCCGTATCAAATCCTGCATTGGAAATCACCAGTTCCACCTATGTATCCCACAGTGCGGAACTGCTCTACAGAAATGCTTATGCTGCCTTTAATAAGGAAGTTGAAACCCTGGGTCATTTCTTTACTAATATTCACAGTGAAGGCCTGAACAGGACAGAGGATCTGCCCGATGCAAGGGTTTTCATGGATCGTAAGTTTAAAACAACCTATAGTTTCAAATGCACCTATGCCGGCAACACTCTGCTGCTCAAAAAAGGTAATCATCGATTTGCCGTTGATAAGGCGGTTTATGAGAATTTAGGACAAGAATTGTCCGAACATATGTTTATCACCGGAGTACACGGCCCCAATAATCGAGTGACCTGGCTTGCAGGTGCTGCCCCAGCGGATGTGGAAAAACAACCACTGCCATGGCAGGAAATGTTTTTATCGGTGATGACCTGGCACAGATGTGGATTGCCAGGGACGGCAGCATCAGATCCATTAACCCGGAATCCGGAATTTTCGGCATTGTTGAAGATGTCAATCTGGAGGGCGACCCCATGCTGATGAAAGTCTTAAGACAGCCCGGATGTGAAGTGATCTGGTCCAATGTACTCATTGATGACAAAAAAGTCCCCCATTGGATAGGAAATAACGAGGACCATCCAGACAAAGGGTTTAATTTCCAGGGAGAATGGTTTAAAGGCAAAACCGATGAAGATGGCAAACCCGTTCCCCTGTCCCACCCCAACTCCCGCTGCACTTTAAAATGTGACGCCCTGGACAACTACTCCCGGGAAGGTGAAAACCCTGACGGTGCCCTTACAAGGGTCTTTACATACTCCGGAAGAGATGCAGACACCATGCCGCCGGTCTGGGTGGCAAAAACCTCTGATGCCGGGGTTGTTATCGGCGCCTGTATCGTTTCAGCCGCCACGGCAACGGAAGTCGGGGCAACCGGTGTTAAAAGAGCCCCCTGGGCCAATGCCCCCTTTATCCCGGGCGCTCTGGGAGATTATATGGATGCCCAGTTTAAATTCTTTGGAAATAACAAAATAAAAGAAGAATACAAACCAGTGATGGCAGGATTAAATTATTTTTTAACCGACAAGGCCCGAGGCGGGGATTCATCAAAACTTATCGGAGAAAAAAAAGATGTAAAAGTATGGCTTTCCTGGCTTGAACGTTATGCCCATAACGAAGTTGAATACATGTCGACACCCATAGGCAATCTTCCCAAATATGAAGACTTAAAATCACTGTTTAAACAGATTATTGATAAAGACTACTCAAAAGAATTGTATACCAGACAATTCTCCCTTTATATGGATAATATAATCAAAAGGGTTGAACTCCAGCAGGAAGCATATGCCAAAGAAGACAAAATTCCCCAGACGTTGTTTGATATCCTGAGTGAACAAAAAAAGGAGCTTCTGGCATTAAAAGATGCCCATGGCAGCATTATTTCACCGGATCTGTTTTCGGTATAGGAAGAATCCATGAGTAAAATATCATGTATTGAATTGTATCATGTCAGAATTCCTCTGGATAAACCCTTTTATCCGAGCTGGATTCCCGGATACCCGGCAATGGACAACCGGTTTGACCTTGTAAAAATCATCACCGAGGATGGGGTTGAAGGTTATTCTGCCGGTCCGGCCATTGCCTCGGAAAGATCAGGTATAGGAAATCTAATCGCCTCGTATCTCATAGGGCTTGATGCCACGGATATTGAATTAATGCTTCAACGGCTGAGAGAATTCAGCTATCTGGGTATCCGGGCAAACTGGATTGAACCGGCTTTCTGGGATATCAAGGGAAAACTTGAAGACAAACCCGTATATGAACTTTTAGGCGGCAGACGGGAACCGGTTGAACTCTACGCTTCCACCGGTGAAATCAAAGATGAAGACTCACGGATTTTTGAAGCTCAAAAAAGATATGAGGAAGGCTTTAAAACCATAAAAATACGGGTCCATGAATTTGATGTTCAAAAAGATATCAGCCATGTCAAGGCGGTTGCAGATGCAGTGGGAGATAAGATGACCATTGGCGTAGACGCTAACCAGGGATGGCGGGTCACCATTATCAATGATGCCCCGTTATGGGACTTTGAACGTGCCAGGTATTTTGCCGATGCCTGTGCAGACATGAATATTGCCTGGCTTGAAGAACCCCTTCCCATGGATGATTATGAAAACCTTGCCAAGCTGACAAAATACAGCAAAATTCCTATTTCAGGTGGTGAGATTCATACCAATGGAAAGAGTGAACTCAAATTCATGATTGAAAAAAAATGTTATGATATTTTTCAGCCGGACGCCATTATGACCGGCGGCATTCAACATTCACTTGACGTGGCAGACCATTGCAGAAGGCATCACTTAAAATTTACCCCGCATACCTGGACAAACGGTATCGGGTTTGCCGTTAATCTCCAGGTTCTTTTAGCCAGCGGGTTCAACGGTACCAAGCCTCTGGAATACCCTATTAACCCGCCTTCATGGACTATTGAAAAGCGGGACGGAATCTTGAAAAAACCTTTTTATCACGACAAAGGTATTCTTAACCCAACCTATGCACCGGGACTGGGATTTGAGATTGATCCTTCCAAACTTGCCAAATTTGGTAAAAAATTCTTCAGCATGAATAAGAG
>QMMT01000453.1 GCA_003647385.1 Deltaproteobacteria bacterium | reverse complement strand
TTCCTTTGCTAGAAAATAGGTGATCACCTGTCACCTTTAAGGTATAACCCTTTAACTCTTGGCATCCCTTTTTTGTTTTCGAAAATTAAATTTCGATTTGTCAGAAATTTTATTCCAGGTAATATCGCCTTGTTTTTTAATTACATGATATTGTTTATTAAAAATTCCCCAAATAATTGCACCCACAATAAATGTAACGCTATTCATAACGTTTCGTGAAACTTCCATTAAGTCCAATAAAAATGCTGAACATGCAATACCGATAAGACCCATTATGAATGCAGAAAGTTTAGGGGAAAAAGGTATAAGGTAAAATGATTGACCACATTGTTCACATTTGACAGCTGATTCAAAAATAGCAGTTTGACATTTTTTACAATGTGGCCATATAGCTTTAATTTTAAATGTATTGACAGGTATAAGCTTGGCATCACATTTTTCGCATTTTGTTTTCTCAGAGACATATTCATCTATGCATTCAGGACATATTTTATCCATTTTTTTTCCTCTTCTTACGTTATCTCAGTAAATTTTAAGAACCCCGAAATCAAGGTTATTCTTTTTTAATGATAAAGCTTTGTATCCTGTTTCCATCCATATCTTTAACCATAGCGATCCATTTCTCAATGGTGATAGAATCACCGGAATTTGGAATGCGGCCGATCTGTTCAAGGAAAAATCCTGAAAAAGTATCATATGTGGTTGATTCCGGAATTTCAATTTCAATTTCCTTGTTTAAATCATCAATGTCAATCTTCCCTGTCACCAGCCATTTATTGTCTTTTAATCTTACAATATCAGAAGTAGGCCTATCGGTCTCATCAACAATTTCACCAATAATCTCTTCTATAACATCCTCAAGGGTTACAATGCCGGACACACCACCATGCTCATCTACTACCACGGCAATATGATTTTTTTTCTGCTTAAAATCCTGTAGCAGAGAGTCAAGCTTTTGGGATTCAGGAATAAAATAGGGCTTTTTCATCATTTGTTTAACGTCCAAGGAAGTTCCGGATTCATCCACACAGGCTTTTTGAAAATTGGCAAACAGATCTTTAACATGCAAAATTCCGATAATATTATCGATACTGTCTTCAATCACGGGGATTCTGGAATAACCGGTTTTAAGAATTTTTTCAATATCAAGTTCCCGGGATACATCTATTACAAACATATCCGCCCGCGGGGTCATAATTTCAGAACAAAAGGTATCGTCAAATTCAAAAATATTGGTAATAAATTCTTTTTCTTCTTCTTTGATTTCCCCTTCTTCTTCAACAACTTCAACCATGGTCATCAATTCATCTTCCGTCACTGTTTCATGAGGCGTATCAATCGTCCCGTGCAGTTTAGGTATGAAACTCAACATATAAATCAAAGGGAAGAATAGTTTTGAAAGCCAGAAAAGCGGATAAATTACAATCCTGGCAACAAGAATATTATTATGATTGGCAAAAGATTTGGGGAAAATTTCACCAAAAACAAGAATAAGCATCGTCATAATACCTGTTGCAATACCAACAGCATTGGATTTAAAATAAGAAAAGGCAATGGATGTGGCAATGGCGGAAGCGCCAATATTTACAAGGTTGTTTCCAATCAAAATAGTGGTTAAAAGAGTATGGGAATCCTCTTTCATATCCAAAATAAGTGATCCGGTTTTTGAACCATCTTTAGCAATGTGGAGCGCCTTGATTTTGCTGATTGAAAATAGAGCAGTTTCAGAAGAAGAAAAAAAGCCGGATAAAAAAAGGCATATAACAAGTAACGTCAATTCAAAAGTCATCAAAGTAGAGTATCATCCTTAATTTATAAACAATAAAATCCTTTTTGTATCAAATCACTCTAATAATATTTAAGTCGATTTGTCAAATTTAATATTCCAGGTCATTTCATGTCAGCATATGAATTGCAATATTAGCAGTTCGTTTTGCAGCACCTTTATTACCGAGCAATTTTCTAACCATTTGTAATTGTTTTTCAAAATAATCCAAATGATCAAGCATATAAAGAGCCTTTTTACTTATTCTTTCAGGGGTGGCATCATTTTGCAGGAGTTCAGGCATAACTTCCTTGTTAACAATTAAATTTGCCAGGCCGGCATATTTTATTTTAATGACCAGTTTAGCGATCCAATAACTGATAGAAGACATTTTGTATATAATGATGGTGGGAACACAGCAAAGTGCTGCTTCGAGAGTAACAGTACCAGAAGCGGCTATAACGAGGTCTGATTTGATCAGAATGTCCTTAACGGGTCCTTCATTAATATGGAATAAACGGTGTGGAGTGTTTTTTTTAATAAAGGTTTTTAATCTACTTTTTTGGATTGAAGAGGCTTGAGAGATAATAAAAGAGACATTGGGAATTTTTTGTTGAATAAGGTCAGCCGTTTTTATCATTATTTCAAGCAAATTTTTTATCTCAGCTTTTCGAGAACCCGGAAGCAGTCCTATGATTACTGAATCCTTCTGCTTTGAGGATAATGGGTTTAACCGGAAAAACGGTTTTGATATATTTTCAGGGTAGTCATCCATCAATGGATTGCCGACATAAGTTGATTGAATGGTTGCTTTTTTATAAATTTTTTCTTCAAAAGGCAGAATTAGTGCTGCATGATCAATATATTTTTTTATTTTTTTAAGCCTCGATTTTTTCCATGCCCATACCTTGGGAGTAACATAATATAAAATTTTAACCGTGTAGTGAGTTTTAGCATACTGGGCTGCTTTTAAGTTAAATCCCGGGTAATCTACAAGAATAATCAAATCCGGACGATGAGTATTCAGTTTTTTTTTAAACAAATTAAAAGCATTTTTAATTTGTTTAAACTGCATGATGACTTCGGTAAGACCCATTGCAGAGAGTTGATCAATGTTATAGAAAAGGTCTACATTTTGTTGTTCAAGATGAGGGCCGCCAATACCTGAAAAATAAATATTCGGCCTTAATTGTTTAATTTTTCTAACGAGATGCCCTGCATGTAAATCACCGGAAGGTTCGCCGGTAAGAACCATTATGTGCTTGAATTTGTCGCAAAAATTCATTTTACGTGTGACCTTTAGTGTTACGTGTGACCTTTAGTGTTACGTGTGACCTTCAGG
>QMMT01000452.1 GCA_003647385.1 Deltaproteobacteria bacterium | reverse complement strand
CCCGGGAAGACTATACCCAAAAAGCTGTCCCGCCTATCAGACGATTCCTTGATCAAAACAAGCATATCAGGGTCATTGTCACCATGTTCGGGGTACCGTTAAGAATTTCTTCTCCAGGAAAAACCCTGGCGGAAAAAACAAAAATTAAGGAATTTGAAACAAAAAAGAAATTTTTAAAAAATCAATTGGACAGTGGTGAACTCATTGATTTAAAGATAAGAAAAGAAAAGCAGGACGAATTATCCAAACTAAAAAAAACACTTTCAAATTATATAAAAAAAATTGACAAAGTGGCGTCATTTGATTCTGAATTAGCCCAGCTAAAAAAAGAGACATATGAGCTTAACATGTGGCTGCCGAACCCCTATTATCTCGGCTTTAGAAATGAGAAAACACTGATAAAAAAGTCTGATGTTATAATGACAAGCCGGCTTGATGGTGCCAGTGAAACCATTGTAAAAAGAATTATTGACGATAGCATTGAAGCGGAGAAAGAAGGTTTAAAGGGTTCCGCTTATTTTGATGCCAGGTGGAAAGACCCGGGCGAAAAGAAACTGTCCGGATATGCTTTTTATGATAAATCCATTCATGAAGCATCACAATTGCTTTTAAAAGAAAATCGAATAAATGTAACTTTAAATGACAGCACCACCTTGTTTCAGAAAGGTGACTGCCCCAATACCGCACTTTACTGCGGTTGGTATAGTTTAGCCAGATATATTGACGCTTTTACCTGGGCCAAGGGTTCTGTGGGGTATCATATTGCCAGTTCCGAATGTACTACATTAAAAAAAGAGAACAGTCGGGTCTGGTGTAAAAAAATGCTGGATAATGGGATAGCCGCGACAATAGGCCCTGTTGGAGAACCCTATGTGCAGGCCTTTCCTGTACCGGAAATATTTTTTAATTTTCTCACGGAAGGATATCTCACCCTGGCAGAATCCTATCTTATCAGTCTGCCCTATCTTTCCTGGAAAATGGTTCTTGTGGGTGACCCGTTATATAAACTTAATATAGCTTGGAATAGAAAAGGACAACAATAATGAAAACCATTGGACTGATCGGTGGCATGAGCTGGGAGAGTACAGCCCATTATTACACTGAACTTAATCGTGGCATAAACAGCGCCCTGGGGGGTCTTCATTCAGCACAAATTTTACTGTACAGCGTTGATTTTGGACCCATTGAAAAACTCATGACAAAAGAAGACTGGAACAGCATAGAAGATATAATGGCTGATGCTGCCCAAAAAGTGGAAAAGGGCGGGGCTGATTTTTTACTGATCTGCACAAATACAATGCACAAACTGACAGATACCGTTGAAAAGGCTGTAAATATTCCCCTGCTTCATATTGCCGATGCCACAGCACAGGTTCTTGTCCATGACAAAATAAAAAAGATCGGACTTTTGGGCACGGCCTATACCATGGAGCAGGCATTTTACAAAGACCGTTTGATATCAAAATTTGACCTTGATGTTATCACCCCTGATGAAGAAGATAGAAAAATAATCCATGATATTATTTTTAACGAATTGTGCCTGGGAAAGCTGACAGATCAATCCCGAAAAGCATATATCAATATCTCGGAAAAACTGGTTCAAAAAGGTGCCCGGGGAATCATTCTTGGATGTACCGAGATCGGCATGCTTCTCAAGCAGAAAGATATTGATATCCCGCTATACGATACAACCAGAATCCATGCAGCAAAAGCAGTTGAATGGGCTCTGAAATAAAATTTAATGCTGAACACCTGTAATCGTCACCTCAACAATTCTTTTCCTGGCATGATTGTCATGATTAATAACGACTACCTGCTGCCAGGTCCCTAACCTGGCTTTATTATCCCTGACAGGCACAACAATGGAAGGTCCTATGATGGCAGCCTGGATATGGGAGTGGCCATTCCCGTCATGCCAGGCCAGTTCGTGCTGGTATTGGTGACCTGGCGGAGCAATCCGGTTGATGGCATCTTTCAGGTCTTCAATGACACCGGGTTCATACTCAATTGTAGTGATAGAACCTGTTGAGCCAATGGCAGTAATATGCGCTGTACCATTTATGATTTGAGATGTTTTTATAATATGATTGACGTCAAAAGATATATCATTTATCCCCGGACCGGTCTCCTGCTGCAGGACAATGGAATCAAAAAATGTTGTTGTTGCTGTCATAGAGCGCTCCTCAAAATTGAGTTGTTTAAATAATGAGATATCGTCATCCTGATGAAATAAGAATAATTAAATTGCACAAAGGTGGCAAGGATAAATAAATATTGCCATTTTTTATCTATTAAATCAATCCATTATAACCAGACAATTCCATTGGCACAAAAAGTGTAATGATTTTATTGTAAAAAGTCATCGATCATTAATATTTTAAGTGCAGGGGGAAAAATGGGGTTTGTCTTTGAAAATCAAAATGAGATAAAAGATTATTACAGTGCTGAGTTTAAATTAGATCAGCCAAAGATTCTCTATCAGTTCAAAATCCGGAAAAGTATTTCCGAACCCATGTTTGCTGTTATAAAAGAAGGCTCCAAGGCATTGGATAACATTAAAGAAGGCGATATTATTAATATGAGGTATCATTACCAGGATCAGTCAATTCCAGTAGAATCAAAGGATACTAAAATAAAATATATCACCAAGGACAGCACCATCGGGTTTAAGGATCATTATGTCATCGGGCTTGACATCCATCCGGAGAAGAATTTGATTATCGCCTGACAGGGTCAATCGCATGTAAAATAATTGCATTGCTTTAATCCGGTCGCGGCATGGATCAAAATACCAAAAGCCATGCTTAAATATTAAAATCAAGTGTACCGCCAGGCAAAAATCAAGATTTCACTCCAACATATTGTATCTGCCCTATCCAAAAAAAGAGCATTGGTTAACAGTTTTAAATACCATTGAAATCTGATTTACCATAAACTGGAAAAAGAATTAAACGCCTTTGAGATAAGGGTATACAGCGGCTGTAGATAGACACTATAATCACTGGTTGACTACCTGAATATGCTTCCTCAAATAAAGGTTTTTGATCTCCACTCCAAATAAATGTAATGGAAGATATGCTCATTTGATTATGTTTGACCTTATATAATTG
>QMMT01000451.1 GCA_003647385.1 Deltaproteobacteria bacterium | reverse complement strand
TTTCCAGGTCAGCCATCCCTGGACAATTTCCTGGCCCATGGCAATGATCAACTGGCAAAGATGGGTGCAGCCCTTTTTTCCTCCCATGATGCTGCGGACCTGTCTGGAAAATCCTGATTTAATTTCAAGCCCTTTAAGCTTTTCAATGGTATCAAGGGTGGTCCTGCATTCAGACAGGGGAACATGGATCATCATAGCTTCAGCATCTTCAATCGTGAGCGGATCAGGCTTTATCATGAACTTTACATCCATGTGATGGATGACACCCGGCTCTATTACAGCGCCGGTCACGTCAAATATTTTTTTGTACCGAAAGTCTTTTAATACCCCGTGAACAATCACCCGGGAATCCGTGTGGGGATAAGTGGCAAGCCCGATATCCCGTGAATGTATTTTGGATTTATTTTCTATTATTTTATTCAACATAGCAATATCTTTTTAAGATGTGGTCTTTTACGCGCACCATGGTTATCAATTATAGATTTTTTAAGCCGGGACTATGTTACCGGGATGATTTTTCAATGTCAATGACCTTCCCCTGGGGCATATCCTTTGTTTCATAGCTGGCAATATTTATCAGTTTCTGGGTCATTTTTCCCATTCGTTCAACCTGTTCTTTTATCAGTTTGGTCCTTTTTGACAACGTTTTTTCATCAATATCATCTAACATAACAATCTCCAGATTTCCCAGGATTGTTTGTAACGGCTGGTTTAATTCATGACAGACCGCCCGGGCCATCTCAATCACACCTTCCATCTTTTCATGGCGGCCCAGTTCATCTTCAGCTTTCAGCCGTTTTTGAATCTGCTGGTTTAAGATGAGCATAAAAATAATCGTCCCGGTCAGGGCAGCCAACCAGAGCAAACAATACATTATAGCAAGATATTTTAAATTATTTTTTTTAATAACAAAATGGGGAGCAATAGGCACTGCAACACTGATGCCGCCTCTGATATCACCTTCTTGATATCCTTGCTTTGCATGGCATTTCAGGCATCCTTTTTCAGTGATTAAAGGACGCATCAACCTCATGTACTCTTCATTGTTGATCATTTCAAGAGAGCTGACTTCATCTGTGCCTTGTTCAAAGCTTTTAAGGGCAATAGCTTCCCAGACATCCGATTTATTTTCAGGTCGGATAGGGTTCAAGCTTGTGATATGGCCAATATATCCAAATTTTTCCAAAGCCATCTCGTTTACCTGACGTGTCATAAAAGCAGGATTGATTTTAGTCAGTTTTAGACCAGAGGGTGTCTGGATATCACGTTCGGGTATCTTAAGATATGGATTGGGTTGAGTTTTTTTTGTAACCGGAGCGTAAACACCGCCATGATCTGCATTCCAGCTTCGATAGGTTACATGATTATGGAATGCTTCCCTTGCTTCAATCCTTGCTGCCTCCAATGCACCGGCGTGCATTGTCCGCTGGTGCCACAACAATGACAGGCCGATAAAGAGTGACCAGACCACCATACCACCAAGGGCATAATACCATATCAGTTTGGAGTTAAAATTTTTTATTATTTCATTTTTATTCATACTTGTATCTTGTAATTAAATGGCGAAAAAAGCAATAAAAAGATATGGTTATAATTATTTGACTTCTTCAGGGAAAAGGGAAAAAACATGTCACGGTTGTCATGCCGTCACATGTCGGCCCACCTGTTTTTTTGCAGTCTTCTTTTGAACCTGGGCAGGCATCCATGTTTTCAGGGATATGGCGGCATCGGTTTGATGTCATGGAGATGGTAAAATTATACCGCTCGGAAAATATTTTCATGCGCAGAAGATCAGCGCCTTTTCCTCCGGCGTTAAAGTCAAAGGGTTTTTTTGAAGAATAATTTATTGTATCCTGGGTGGAGAAAAACCCCTGGAAAATTCTTTTCTGGGCTTCCTGTGTCAGACCGATCCCATGATCCTGTACGATAAATTTCACACCGTTGTCTTTTGGATGAACGAAAATTTCTATTTTCCCCCCGTCCGGCGTGTTTTCAACGGCATTTCGAATAAGCCCGTCCACTGTTTTTCTCAAGGGCTCAGCCGGAATCTGAATCAAGGGTGACGCCTTTAAATCCGTTGTCAGAGAAATATCTCTATGGGTCATGTCCGGTGCAAGGGCATTAATTCTTTCTTCCACAAACCGGTTGAGCAGGATATTTTTTACAATGGGATCACGGGTGGTGAAAATATCTTCGATTTTCTGCCTTACCTTCGCGATTACGCCTTGCTCCCCTGTTTCCTCAGCAATAAGGGATTCGAATTCATCCTGGCATTGATCCAGGATGAGAGAAAATATTTTAGGGTGAAAGACGTCCTTGTTTTCAACAATATCATACACCTCGCTTTCAATTCCGATAATTCGGTCCAGGTTCCTGTGAATTCTGTCAAGGGTTGGCTGCCAGGTTTTTTCAGGGAGATCTGCCAGTCGTTTTGACAGGATTTTAAAGGAACTTAAAAGAATGGCCACAGGGGTTTTTAATTCATGGGACAGATGGTTGATCATTTTATCTTTGGCCATGTTCTGGCTTTTCAATTCCTCATAGGCTTTTTTCAACTCCCTTGACACCCGGGCATTCTCAATGGAAAGGGCAACAGTGGCTGCAATGGTTTCCAAAGTTTCAAGGTCTGTATCATCAAACTCCCCGGTCTTTTTATTATCAGCTGCCAGGATGCCGATAATACGATCTTTATTTCTTAAAGGGACCAGGAGGGCATTTTTCACCGTATACCCGATTTTTTGATCCCGGGATTGATACTGGTCCGGGTTTTTGGAGAGGTCATTGACAATCATTGGTATTCCGGTTTTAACCACCTGGCCGGATAAAAGTTCGTCAACTGAAAACCGTGCTTTTTCAATGCGTTCCCGGGTATGCGGGTCATCATTGGCCGTACTTAAAAAATAAAATTCTTTCTGGGTTTCATCCAGAAGAATCGTATTGGCACTTTCAGTTCCAAGAAGCTCTTTGATTTCAGTGTTGATGTAGGTAAGCAGTTTTCTCAAGTCCGGGTATTGCGGGAGAACACGGCTGATCCTGTTCATGGCGGAGCGATTGCGTTTTCTGCGGTTTTCCATTGTCACATCTCTCAGGACAATGATCATTCCTTCTGGATTATTA
>QMMT01000450.1 GCA_003647385.1 Deltaproteobacteria bacterium | reverse complement strand
TAAAAAACTCGCCGGACCCAATCAAACAGTTAAATATCTATAATTTCAGATAGTTAAAAAAAATATATTAGAATTTTGAAAATTTTATATATTATGGCAGGGAAATTGCAGATTAATTTTATACTAACAGAATGTTAGTTTTTTCATCTTTTTTTCCTTTTCTCAAAAAGGCTGCCGGTGCAAAGCACTTAGCAGCCTTTTTAAGTTCAAACACAAAGATATTAATCCATTTGTGCGATTTTACTTTCAGCAATCGGTTTATACATGGAGTTTTCATATTCCGACACGATTTTCTCATACATCTTTTTGCTTTCAGCCGTATTGTCATCGGCTTCATCCAACATGGCCAATGCAAATACTGCTTCATCCTTCAAAAGGCCGGTTTCCCCTTTTTCGATTTGAAGAAAATACTTTTTAGCCTCTTCAAACTCTTCTCTGGCAAGGCTTACATGGCCCAGTGATGCCAGAAGAAAATTTCCCATCAAAGCTTCATCTTTAAATGTCTCAAAGGCTTCTTTATAAAATTCATAACTCTGATCAAATTCCGAAGCATCATAACATATTTTGGCAAATTTTATCAAAGCCAGCCGGCCGGCAATTGTATTGGCATAATCTGTAAAAATAGTTTGAAAGTCTTCTCTAATTTCCAAATAACCTTTAACAGGATCATTCACTTTAGCATATTTGGTGAATGCCTGATTCACAAGCGTGGCCGCATTATTTTCAGCTTTTTGAAAACTGTACATAATCCCTGAAAAAACCACAGCCACCAAAACAATGGCACCGGCTATCAGGATGATTTGATTTTTATATTTCTTACCATAGTTCATTGCTTTTAAAAGGTTTTCCTGAAAAGGATCTAATTGTTCAAGTTCCCTTCTTCGTTCATTTGACACTCCCTGCTCTGCCATTCTTCTATCCCGCCTTAAAATTATAGTTTAATAAATAGAACTTACCACACAAGTGTTTTATAAATCCAGCCGACATCTCCATCAGCATGCTCAATGTTAATCCAGTTGCCCTTTCGTGAAAGAACTTTAAACGGCACACCTCTTTCAACCGTAAACAAGACCCGGCTTTTGGTTTGTGCTTTTGATCGAACATTGCATTTGTCTTTTATTGTGATCACGCCTTGTATCTTGCCTAAAAGAGATTTATGAAGCCAGGCCACATCTTTTTCAAAATCTTTTATTTTGTACCAGTTCCCTTTTTTTTCAACAATTATCACAGGATGATATTGCTCAACCTGCCACAATACATCATATTTTGTTCCAGGACCTGACCGCATATTAGCAATACCCGCTGTAACAGAAAGTCTTTCCTGTGCAAAACCCACCCCGGGTAAAACCAATAAAACTGCCATAACAGCAATACTGATTTTATTGATGAACGCTATATTTAAGTGCTTCATAAAAAAGCCTCCGTATTATTATTTTTTTAGCTTATACCTAACATTATTCCTGTCTGATATACCAAAAAAGACATGCCCCACGCAACCAGTGTTGTATATATCACATTAAAGCCGGCCCATTTTGCAGATGTCTCCCTGTAAATGGTTAAAACAGTTGCAAAACAAGGTACATACAATAAAACAAAGATCATCATTGAGAGCGCGGAAAGAGCCGTCATCCCGGATTTTTTAAGTGCTTTTTCAAGTGCGACACCCGAGCCTTTGCCCACACCATATAACACACCCATCGTACTGACAACAACCTCTTTGGCAACAAAACCTGTAATAATTGCGACACTTGCCTGCCACCCTATCCCAATGGGCTTAAATATCGGCTCCATCACCTTTCCAATTTTACCGATATAAGAGTTAGATACCCGTTCCTGCTCTTTTTGGTTTTCTATATTCTTTAGTTCTATACTAAATTGCCGGTTCAATTCTTCTGCCTTTTGAGGTTGTACTGTAGCAACGTTTTGAGAATATTCGGCATTCAGCATTTTGATCTTTCCATCATAATCTGTAGTATAGGAAATTGATCTTGGAAAACTTGAAAGCGCCCAGATAATAATCGAGCCGATCAAAATAACACCACTCATTTTCTTTAAAAACATCTTGCTTCTGTCCCACATATGGATCAGAAGGCTTTTTAACATCGGCATTCTGTAGGGAGGCAGCTCCATAATAAAGGGAGCCTCTTCGCCTTTAAATAAAACAGCTCTTAATAATCTACCGGATAAGATAGCAATGATAATACCTGTGAAATACAGACTGAAGATAACTGTGCCCGCTCTTTCGGCAAAAAAACTGCCAGCAAGCACAATATAAACCGGAAGTCTTGCCGAGCAGGACATAAAAGGTGTCATCAGGATTGTTAAAATCCGGTCTTTATCACTCTCCAGAGTCCGTGTAGCCATAATGGCAGGCACACTGCAACCGAATCCCATTAACATGGGAATAAAAGATTTGCCGTGAAGTCCCGATGTATGCATCACTCTGTCCATTAAAAAGGCAGCCCTTGCCATATATCCGGTATCCTCAAAAAGAGCAATACAGAAAAACAAAATGAGGATATTGGGAAGAAAAATGATAACACTGCCAATGCCGGCAATGATACCATCTATCAAAAGGTCTTTGAACAGTGATGGCGGCAACATTTTATCAAAGCTGTCAGACACCAGTCCAACTGCCATATCCAACCATTCCATAGGATATGCGCCCAGGGAAAATGTCAGCTGAAACATCGCCCAGATAAAAAAGATAAATACAGGTATCCCAAAGAATCTGTCTGTAAGCACAAGATCAATATTTCGTGACATATCGATCCGCTTAATGGCAAGATTGGTAACCGTTTCTTTTATAATCCCTGCAATAACCCCATATCGGTCATCGGTGAGTACAATCTCAAAATCATCCTCAAACAAGGTATAAATTCTATTACGACAGCCTTCTGATACCTGAAAAATCTTTTCTGATGCCTGGCCTGATGTCTGATCTGACAGATCTTGAAATTTCTTTTTAACAATTTTATCCTCTTCAAGAATTTTAATGGCATTCCATCTAAGCAAACCATCAATATCTATTTTACTTTGGATAATTTTTGTTTCAACCTTTGAAACACATGTTTCAATCTCTTGCCCATATCGAATATTTCGACTTCTTTCCCCTTGATTAAACC
>QMMT01000449.1 GCA_003647385.1 Deltaproteobacteria bacterium | reverse complement strand
TCTGTGGTGAGAATCCCCACAGGAACTATGGCGGTGGGATGGAATTGAACCGCCTCCATATTCCCCAGTGTTGCAATCCCGGTTTCAAGGGCAATGGCAGTTCCAATGCCTTCGGAAATAACGGCATTGGTGGAAATGGAATAAAGTCTTCCATAACCGCCGGTGGCAATGGTGGTTGCCTTTGCCACATAGGCGATGAGCTCGCCTGTAATGAGGTCTCTTACAATGGCTCCGTAACAGACCCCATCCTCATGGATCAGGGCAAGGGCCTCTTTTCTTTCATGGACCGGAATGCCCATCTGGATGGCCTTGTTATCCATAGTATAGAGCATGGTATGACCGGCCCCGTCAGAGGTATAGCAGGTCCTCCATTTTTTTGTACCCCCAAAATCCCGGGCGGTGATCAGGCCATGGGCCTCATCTTTTTCAGTAATGGTAACTTTTTCACAATTTATTACAAGCTCCCTGTCTCCGCGTCTAACCCTTGACCAGGGCACTCCCCAGACAGAAAGCTGCCGGATGGCCTTGGGAGAGGTGTTAACAAACATTCTGGCGACGTCTTGATCACATCCCCAGTCACTTCCCCTTACCGTATCTCCAAAATGGACTTCTTCATCATCCCCATCACCTTTAACCGTTGCGCCAAGGCTTGCCTGCATACCGCCCTGTGCCGCTGCAGAGTGAGATCTTTTGGCAGGGACCAGAGACAGAACAATGGTATCAACGCCTCTCTGCATGGCTGCAATGGCAACCCTTAGTCCTGCCAGTCCGCCGCCAATGACAAGTGAATCCGTATATATGACTTTCATTTAGCTTACCCCTTAATTGTGTGTTACGTCAGCTGGTTGAGTTTCTTCTGGTTCATGGACCTTAGCCGGGATTTCTTCATCTGCATGGACTGGTTCATCCGACTGAGCCTCTTCAACTTCTTGAGCTTCTTGAACCTCTTCAACTTCTTGAACCTGTTCATTTGGTTGAACTGATTCTTCCGGCTCAACCTGTTCTTTTGCCTGAGTCTGCTCATCAGGCTCTACTTGTTCTTCCTGCTCAACCTGCTCAACTGCGGGTTCATGTTTGCTATATTTTTCACCGACTCTATCCCTGTGGTTAATGCCAATCACAACAAAAATCAACAATGCAAGAATACCAATAGTCAAAAAGAAAATAGTTGCCCTGTTTTTCAGTACTTTCAGTCTTTTCCTTGATTTTCTGGCATCTTTGCCGGCAAACCATCCCCATTTCATGCAGAGCCTGTAAAGACCGATGGTGCCGTGAAGCTCAACACAGATCAAAAGAATCAGGTAAAGGGGCCACATCTGCCCTGAAACAACCCTGTCAGCAGACAAATAAGGATCAATGGAGCCTGGATGTGTCAGCATGATATAAAGATGAACCGATCCTAAAAAAAACATGAGAAATCCGGTAACTACCTGGATGTACCATAGATTGGTATCGGTATGATTCATCATCTGCATCTGGTCTCTCATGATTCTGTGTTGTTTCCAGGAGATGGGAAATTTTCTGACCCCCAGCAATGCATGAATGATAAAAAGTGTGAAGATGGTAAGAACAGCAAAAAATACCGCTATGGGAAAGCCATGCCCGGTATCGGACAAAAAAGCAAGCTCCATGTTTTTTGCCACAAAATTAAAAGAGCCTTTTCCCAGGATGATACTGCCCACTAGAAGCATGTGCACCCACATGAACAGCCCTAAGATCAGGCCGGTTCCGCTCTGGGCGAAATCAAGCCTTGCAGGCAGCCTGCTCTTTTTTTTATTTGATTCAATAATATAACTATCCAATTTTCTTAACCTCCTTATAGGTTACTTAAAACACGTCCTTACAAACTTGTCCGATCTGCCCTAAATTTTCACAGACAAAAATACCATTGTCTTTGAATGCCGCAATCTTTGCTGAACCTGTACCGCTGGAACCCGAGATAATGGCTCCGGCATGTCCCATTCTTCTGCCGGGAGGAGCGGTGAGACCGGCAATAAAACCGACGACCGGTTTGGTCAGGTTTTCTTTAATATATACCGCTGCCTCTTCTTCAGCGCTTCCCCCGATTTCACCCACCATGACAATACTTTTTGTCTCATCATCGTCTTGAAAAGCGGAAAGGACATCTATAAAATTAGTCCCGTTCACCGGATCACCACCAATACCAATACAGGTTGACTGACCCATCCCCAGTTTTGTCAGCTGGTCAACCACCTCATAGGTTAATGTACCGGATCGTGAAATGACGCCTACACTCCCTTTTTTATGGATATTGCCGGGCATAATACCAATTTTACACTCTTCCGGGGTGATAATACCAGGACAGTTGGGTCCGATGAGTCTGCAGTTCTTTGTGGCAAGAAAATTTTTAACCTTGACCATGTCTAAGATGGGTATTCCTTCTGTAATGGTCACAATCAATTGAACACCGGCGTCTGCTGCCTCCATGATGGCATCTGCCCCAAACGGTGGCGGGACAAAAATGAGGGATGCCACGGCACCGGTTTCTTCAACCGCTTTGCTCACCGTATTAAATACGGGCACATCATCCATTTTCTGCCCGCCCTTGCCAGGTGTTACGCCTGCCACAATATTCGTTCCGTATTGTATACACGCTCTTGCATGGAAACTTCCCTCATTGCCGGTAATCCCCTGCACAAGAACCTTTGTGTCTTTATTTATATATATACTCACAGATATCTCCTTTAATTAACTGCTACGGCAATTTTCTGTGCTGCATCGGCAAGGTCAACGGCACTGGTTAAATTCAAACCTGCATCGGAAAGAATCTTCTTTCCTTCATCCACATTTGTGCCTTCCATACGAACCACAACAGGAATATTAATGCCGGTTTTCTTTGCTGCATCCACAACGCCCTGGGCAAAGACGTCGCATCTTAGTATACCGCCGAAAATATTGATCAATACAGCTTTAACTTTGTCATCAGCAAGGATAATTCTTAAAGCGTTTTCAACCTGGTTTGCACTGGCTCCACCACCTACATCCATGAAATTGGCCGGGGTTGCCCCGGCATTCTTGATAATATCCATGGTGGCCATGGCAAGCCCTGCGCCATTCACAATGTTTCCCACATTACCGTCAAGGTTGATATAGTTGAGATTATATTCTGA
>QMMT01000448.1 GCA_003647385.1 Deltaproteobacteria bacterium | reverse complement strand
ATTTTATATAGCTCTTCTAAATTTGTCAAGCATGAATGAAATAAATTATATCATTTTTTTATTATATACTTGACATGATTTGTTTCATAACGTAAAACTGAAACTGGATAAGATAGAATTTGACAATAATCCATAATTTATGAGAAGGCCAATGTTTTTGAAAAGCAAACCCATGTGGGGAAAAAAGACCAAGCTTAAATCGAGTTATGATGTGGTGATCATAGGCGGCGGGCTTCACAGCCTGGCAACAGCATATTATCTTGCAAAGGAACATGGTATTACTGATATCGCGATTATAGAGAAAAACTATATCGGATTTGGTGGTGCAGGTCGAAATACTGCCATTGTCCGCGCCAATCAGCGGACCCAGTATAACGTCCCCCTTTACAAGGAAGCCCTTGATCTCTGGCCGGTTCTGACAAAGGACCTGAATTACAATTTAATGTTTAACAATTGCGGGAACTTAAACCTTATGCACTCTGAAGCTGCCATGAAGGCGGCGCGTATGACGATTGCCACAGCCCAGTTCCATGGGGTGGAAAGTCATCTTATTGATGCAAAAGAGGCAAAAGAACTGGTGCCGGCTTTAAATATCTCAGACGATATTACATTTCCGATTCATGGGGCCATGTTTCATCCGCCAGGCGGCGTTGTCCGTCATGATGCCGTGGTCTGGGGACTTGCCAGGGGTGCAGCCCAAAAAGGTGTTGAGATCCACCAGCAGACAGAAGCGTTGGGCATTGGAACTAAAAATGGCAAGGTAACCTCAGTGACCACCAGCCGCGGTACTATTAATACAAAACAGGTGCTGATTTCAGCGGGTGGATATTCGGCTGCACTGATTTATGACATGCTGGGAATTAAACTGCCCATCAGTGTTTTGACAATTCAGGCAATGGTCACCCAGCCGTTAAAGCCGGTGCTGGATCATGTTGTTTCATCCGGGGCATATCACTGCTATGCCAACCAGACACTGAAAGGTGAAATTGCCACCGGTGCCCATATGGACCCCTGGCCAAACTATACGACATTGAATACGGCTCACTACATCAAGCATCAGGCTGAAGCGCTTTCTGAATTTCTACCCTGCTTAAGGGGTGTCCGCTTTATGAGAATCTGGGGTGGATTGGCCGATATGACACCGGACATGGCTCCTATCATGGATGGTAATGATCAGATCGAAGGCTTTTTCATGGACTGCGGCTGGGGTTATTTTGGATTTAAATCCTGCTCCGCAGTGGGTAAATATATGGCACAGTTCATGGCAACCAACCAGTGTCCTGACATGTTAAAACCCTTTGCTTACAAACGATACCAGGAGCACAAGCTCATGGGTGAAACCGCAGCGCTTGTGAATTACAGCCCGGATAATTAAGGAGACAAGAAGATGGCATTAACAATCACATGTCCAATTTGCGGGAAAAGAAATGGATATGAATTTAAGTTTGGCGGCGAGGAAAAAGGCCCCCGACCTGATGAAAAGGATCTGACACCGGAAAAGTGGTGCGACTACGTGCATATGAATAAATGTGTTGCAGGTGTCCAGGAGGAGTGGTGGTTTCACAAGGATGGATGCGGATCATGGTTTAAGATTCACCGGGATACGACCACGAATCTTGAAAGAAAGGTCAAAGAAGGCAAAGAAGTTAAAGAAGGCAAAGAAATGCCTAAGGTAAAATCAGGAGGGCAAAATGATGGACAGGTTTAATCATCTGCCGACATTGAAAATCGATACGGCTCAAAAACTTGCCTTTACTTATAAAGGGAAAAAGCATTATGGCGTAAAAGGTGATACAGTTGCCAGCGCTCTTTTTGCCAACGGGGTGAAAATATTCGGCAGAAGTTTGAAATATCACAGACCCAGAGGGCTCTACAGCCTTGATGGCGAATGCAGCAATACCTGCATGGAAGTGGATGGTATCCCCAATGTCAGGTGTGAAAATACCCTGCTTGAAGATGGCATGGTGATCAAAGAGCAGAACGTTAAAGGGTCTGCAGAAAATGATATGATGGGTTTTCTTGACAAAATGGACTGGATGATGCCGGCAGGGTTTTATTATAATGTCATGCATAAGCCGGCTATGATATGGCCCATTGCCATGAAGCAGATTAGAAAAGCTGCCGGTCTTGGCAAAATCAGCCCTGATTATGAAATGCCCGGTAAGTTTGATGAAATCTTTTTGAACACAGATGTCTGCGTCATTGGCGGCGGGCCTGCCGGAATGACGGCAGCTTTGTCTGCTGCCAAAAAAGGGCTCCGGGTCATCCTCATGGAATCCCGTCCCTGGCTGGGGGGATTTTTTGAATACAGGTCAATGGCGTATAAAGATGGCCAGACCCTCCACGACAGGTCTCAGCACCTTGCAAAAGAAGCGGAAGCACAGGATAATATTCGGTTGTTCACCCATACGTCTGCCATAGGAACCTATAATAATAATTTGGTAACCGGGTTCCAGATTGGGAAAAAAGAAGATGTCTTTTATCAGCGATATATTGAAATAAGGGCCAAAAGTGTTGTGGCCGCTGCCGGATGTATTGAAAGACCCTTGATTTTTGATAATAATGAAAGACCGGGTGTCATGCAGATTGCCTGTGCATTACGCATGGCTAAAACCTATGGACAACTGCCCGGTAAAACAGCTGTTTTCAGCATTGGTCATGACCTGGGGCTTGAAGCTGCCCTGGAACTCCATGATCTTGGCCTTACCATCTCATGTATTGCTGATATCAGGGAAGATGGTCAGGATTCCGAGCTTCTCAAAAAAATCGCCGATAAAAAAATCCCATTACTTAAAGGGTGGGTGGCGACAAAAGCCCATGGGGCAAAGAGAGTGAAAAAGGTCAGCCTGTCAGGTATTGACGGCCAGATTACCAAAACTTTTCCCTGCGATCTTATTGTGGCATCCGCCGGCATGACACCTGTCACAGGTCATATCACTGTTGCGCTGGGAACACTTAAATATGATAATTATACTGGTTTTTTCCTGCCGGATAGACTGCCGGAAAAAATGCATACCGCAGGGCGTATCCTGGGACTGAATGATCCATTGTCCATTGAAGCATCTGGAACGCTTGCAGGCTTAAAGGCCGCTCTTGATTGTGAAAATTGTTCTATTGGGGAAATCGGGGACGCT
>QMMT01000447.1 GCA_003647385.1 Deltaproteobacteria bacterium | reverse complement strand
CCTGTTTCCAGCCCTGGGTGCCGTCAGAATATCGAGTTACAATATTGTGGTATCTTAAAGTATCAAAAAGTTTTCTTGTCTGTAAAAACAGGGCGTTATTTCTTTCTATGGTATATACTTTATAGACGATCTGGGCCAGAACGGCCGCCTGATACCCTGATCCTGTACCAATCTCAAGAACTCTTTCATGGCCTTTTAACTCAAGGCATTGTGTCATCTCTGCAATAATATAGGGTTGTGAAATCGTCTGTCCCTCGCCGATGGGAAGTGGAAAATCTCCATATGCACTGTCAACAAGGGCCTCGCTGACAAATAAATGTCGGGGAACCTTAGACATTGCCTCAAGAACCAAAGGATTGGTAACACCCCGGGAAACAATCTGTTTTTCAAGCATTTCACGACGCCGGCGACCATATTTCTTTGGTTCATTTTCCATGTCCACCTTAATATCAGCAACCTCCCGGTCCGTCAAGGAGATACAGGCCTTTTACGCTTACGTAATCTTACCTTGATTTTTATCCATAAGATAAGTATTTATAATCCCATGAACAAATCCAGACAAATCATCAGGGCGTTTATTATTTCCTGTATTATTTTTTCCATTGGTGTGACCGGATATATGGCGATTGAAAAATGGACTTTCCTTGATGCTGCCTACATGACCGCCATCACCCTGAGTACTGTCGGATTGATGGAAGTTCATGAGATAAGTTCTACCGGAAGAATATTTACCATCATCATGATATTCGCGGGGGCAGGCTATTTTCTATACATTGCCGGTGTTATCATACAATTCGTTGTTGAAGGTGAAATACAATCAATATTGGGGAGAAAAAGATTGGATCGAAAAATTAAAAAGCTGGAAAACCATTATATTATCTGTGGATACGGCCGTATAGGGCGAGTATTGTGTCAGCTGATAAGAGAAGAGTCAAATGATATAGTTGTCATTGAAAATGATGATAACCTTACCAGCACATTGGAAAAAGACAGAATGCATTACCTTCATGGGGATGCTTCTGATGAAGAGCTCCTGGAAAAAGCAGGTATTAAAAGAGCTTCCTTTCTGGTTGCAGCCCTTGGAACAGACACAGCAAACGTTTTCCTGGTCTTAACTGCACGGCAGCTTAATCCTGATATCTATATTATGGCCCGGGCAAGCAATCCGGATGTCAAAAGCAAACTCATGGTTGCAGGGGCCAATTTCGTTGAATCCCCCTATGATATAGGCGCGGTATCCATGGGATTAAAACTTTTAAGACCCAGTGTCAGCAGCTTTCTTGAAATTGCGTTATCCCGGAAAAAAGAGGCCATTCAAATTGATGAGCTTTTTGTACCAAAAAGCTCAAAGTATACCAATGTTTTACTAAAAGATTCCGGAATCAGGCAGGACTTCAATCTCATCATTATCTCTATCAAAAAGACAACTGGTGAAATGCTTTTTAATCCTCATTTTGAAACACTGATTGAACCCGGGGACACCGTCATTGTGATGGGAAAAACACCTGATTTAAAAAAATTCGCCAAAGCCATCAATAATGAGGATGAATAATATAAAATAGCCCTTGGTATTTTTCACTGCCAGTACCGCATACTGCATTACTTTGACACAAACTATATTTTATAAATCACCCGTTTGTCTGTAATGATAATATCAACCGTAAATTTTCTTGATTCCATCTGGATCTGATCTACAATCTGTTCTTCATAGGCAAGGGACACTTTTCTACAGGTTTCGGGAAGTTTTGTAATCAGCTTAGTATAAAAATTATTACCGAACCCTATTCTGCCCCCTTTGTCATCAAAGGCAAGTCCCGGAATCAGTGCGATATCAACCTCTTCTAGAGCTATCTTTTTGCACTTTTCAACATCCGGTTCAAGAATATCATCAGAGCTGGTTACAAGGTCTTTATTATAATTGTTTATCTTATAAAGATTGATAGCATTCTTAGCATCGGTAAAGACCGGCAGGGCAACTAACTTTTCTATCTGCAATGCTCTTTTAATAATTGACTCTGTGGGGATTGCATTGCTTAGCGAAGTATTGAAAAAAGCAAGCTGTGCTTCCATAAAATTGGCAAACGTAAAAAGCTTATACTCAATCTTTTTCTGTTTCTCCAAAAGTTCTTCTTTTGTAAAGCTTTCCAGCCGTTCAGCCACCAGTGTTAAATTATTCTTTTTCCCATTTTTTATTTCATCCATACCTTATCTTCCTAAATGTTTACAAAAAAAGTTTTTAGCAAATATTAACCACATGCGGACAATTGTCAACCAGCAATAATCATTGACTGTTTACACGCCTCGTGGTATCAGGTTATAATTGTTGAAGAATCTTTTAAAATAAGAACTTAAAGCATTATGAAAGAGGTAAAACATACATAAAAATGTTGGATTTAAAATATGTCAAAAACAATCTGGATCTTGTTAAAAATGGAATGGAAAAAAGAAAGGCTAAAATAGACTTTGCCTCTCTTTTAGATAAAGATGATAAAAGAAAAACATTGCTTCTGGAAATAGAAGACTTAAGGCATAAAAGAAATGTCGTTTCCGGTGACATCGCAAAAATGAAAAAATCAGGGGAAGATGCAGGATCCCTTATTGGACAAATGAAAGGCGTATCTGAAACCATAAAAAAACTGGATACCGAACTTTCAACGATAGAAGAAGCCGTACATGATTTCCTTATCACCCTGCCCAATATTCCTCATGAAGATGTCCCGATAAGTTTAGATGATACTGAAAATCGGCTTGAAAAAACCTATGGTGAACCAAAAAAATTTGATTTTAAACCAAAACCGCACTGGGAAATCGGTGAAGATTTAGGTATTCTTGACTTTACAAGAGCTGCCAAACTGACAGGTGCCAGATTCCCTCTTTATCTTGGGAAAGGTGCAGGGCTTGAAAGAGCACTCATCAATTTTATGCTGGATATCCATACCTCTGAACATGGCTACACTGAAACCCTGCCGCCCTTTATTGTGAACAGGGCCACCATGACCGGGACAGGCCAATTGCCCAAGTTCGAAGAAGATCTTTTTAAACTCGAAGGCTGGGATTACTACCTGATTCCGACTTCTGAAGTTCCCATGACCAACATCTATGCCGGAGAAATTATAGATGAATCAATACTTCCCTGT